>CAKUXH010000039.1 GCA_934700265.1 uncultured Opitutales bacterium | reverse complement strand
ACCACGTTTTACTTGTTCCCAACCATTTTGATAAAGTGTGTTCATACCTTCTTCTAAAGCAATTTTTTTAATTTCAAAAGCAGATTCTTTACGTATAATAGCCTCATGAATTCTATCGGATATTTTAAGTAATTCAAAAATACCCACACGACCTTTATACCCCAAATTTCGGCATTGATCACAACCACCTGGCTCACGTATTAAATGAACATTTTCTAACTCAGACAATGGAATGCCTAATTGCTGAAATTGAGCTTCTAATTTTTTTAAATCACCTGAAAAAGGTTTGCTGCAATAAGGACACAAACGACGAATAAGTCGCTGAGCTAATATAAGTTCTACCGAAGAGGTTACCAAGAATGGCTCTATACCCATATCCACCAATCGCGTTAAACCACCTGCAGCATCATTCGTGTGCAATGAGCTCAAAACCAAATGTCCGGTTAAAGATGCACGAATAGCGATATCTGCTGTCTCTTTATCACGAATTTCTCCAATCATGATAACATCCGGATCTTGACGCAAAATACAACGCAAAGCACTGGCAAAATTAAAACCTATTTCACTATGAACCTGGGACTGATTGATACCCTCCAATTCGTATTCCACAGGGTCCTCAACCGTAATAATACGTCGCTCCGGCGTTCTAATTCTACGAACAAAAGCACTCAAAGATGTCGATTTTCCTGAACCTGTAGGACCGGTTACTAAAATAATACCGTGTGGTTTATGAATATTTTGGTCAATTACTTTTAAGTCTTCATCTAACAAACCAAGCTCTTCTAAAGTAACTGGCCGATTTCCTTGCGTCAATAAACGCAAACTAACACTTTCTCCATACATAGTTGGCAAAGTTGATAAACGAATATCCAACTCAATAGGCCCTGAAGAAAATCGAATACGACCATCCTGAGGACGACGCTTTTCTGAAATATTCAAACGAGCCATAATTTTCAGACGAGAAATAATAGCTGCTTGTAGTTTTACCAAATTTTCTGGTAATTTCACCGGCACAAGTTGTCCGTCAATACGATAACGAATCTGTATAGAATTCTTCTGCGGTTCAAAATGAATATCTGTTGCTCGATCAGAAACAGCTTTAACTATATTTTCGTTTACAAATCGAATAATTGCAGCATCCTCATCCTCTTCAACACTTTCATCCGACTCACTATCAACTTCATTTAATTCATTATCCAAGCTATCGGAACCAACACCAAAGTATTGAATAATGGTATTAGCTACATTATTCGCATAGGTTAAATACCAAACCACAGGACGACCACAGGCAATAGTTACCCACCGTTCCATATCCGCTGAAGGAGGCCAAACAGTCACAAGATGCAAAGAATTAGCTTCCATTGCATTTTCAACTTTTATAGGTAAACACTGATATTCGTGTATCAAACGTAAAGGAATCTGTTGGTCCGCATGTTCAACAACCTGAAAGGTTTCTAAAAATTTAATTTTACAATCTTCAGCAAGTTCATGGCAAACAATATCTTCAGATCGATCCACCAAGGCTGCTAATTTTTGTACACGCTCATAAGCAGGCAAATTAAGAATCTCTTCTCGCTGCTTTGGTTCTAACACTTCCATCAATGTAGGAATACGAACAGAATAATCTTGCAAAGAGTTACTCATTATTTAGCCCCTTTCTTTAGAGGTAACACTTCATCTTCATCGTCATCTCCCATAGCTGCTAACATTTTAAAAAAATCTGATGAATCTCCATAAGGATTCATAGTCCCAACAGCGTTAGAAGTTGACATATTTGGCTCTTTCTGTTTCATCTTAATCCGAGTTCCACTAGCAATATCTTGCACTATAAGGTAATGGTCACAATCCTCCGTATAAAAGTTCTGAAATTTAAGACCATAGTTAAGCCCTTCATCCTCGCCTTTGGAAGACAACCAAAATACTTTATCCGAACCTTTTTCTTTCAAGGAAAACTCTTGATGATCCAAATATGTTACAAAACTATAAAACTCAAAATCAGAACTATCCATTGCTTCTAAATTAGCTGCTCCACCTGTTTTATAAGGCACAAATGGATTGCTTACCTTCAGATTTTCAGATAACTTAGCTTCTACAATTTCCTCTGCTTGTACTTTTGCCTCATCATTTTTTACATTCGTAGGTACTACTGCTAAAAGAATCGACGGCAAAAAAAGAATGCTTAAAAATTTTACCAACCTCATTATTTTACTTCTTTTAAATTTTGACGTATACGCAAACGTTTTCCATGCAATTGTGGGCGCTTTACATGGCGACGCTTCTTCGTTTCAAAAATATCTCTTTTAGAAAAACTACCATCTTTCAAATAAGCATTCACTTCTTCTTGCGTACCAACGCTTAGATTATTCTTATAACCAGAAAAATCTTTTTCAACCTCTTCTGAATTTTTTAACAAAACTGGACGAATAAAGATAATCATCTCTGTAACTCGTTCTTCTTTTCCCTTGCTGGTAAATAATGCATCCCCAATTAATGGAATATCTCCAACTAAAAACATTTTTTTCTTAGAATCAGTAAGTTCTCTCTTCTTTAAACCTGCCAAAACAATCATTTCCCCCGATTGTACCGATATAAATGACTTCGCCTGACGTCGATTGATGCATGGCAAAGAAGTATTACCTATCTTTGTCTGCGTTCCAAAACTATCCACTTTTTGATCAATTTCTAATTGTAGCATGCCATCAGTACCAATCAATGGCTTTACGGTCAATTCAATACCTGCATCAACTTTTTCAATCGTTTGATTTGAAATATCAGCAGAAGATGATTCCAATTTTGTCTGAATACTACTTAAATAAGGACGCGTTTCCGTAATCTTCAACAATGCCTCACGCGCATGTGTTGTCAACAAAGTTGGCGAAGACAAAATAGAAACATTGCTATCCGTTTTTGCTGTATTAAAAACAGTATCCATACCAAACTTTCTAAAATTTAAACGATTAATAGAAAAGATACTACTTCCACCAACTGTCAGTGCTCCTCCAATACCAATATTATTTTGTTTTGTCGGAACAGAATTATCTCCTCCATTAAAATTACTATAACTAAATGATTCCAAACCGCTTGCCTGTCCTTTTACAAGAGATACCTCAGCAATCACAACTTCAATACGTACTTGCGGTAAAATGACATCCAATTGATCAACCAAATGTTGAATTTGACGAATATCGGAAGGCGTACCATAAGCAACAATGGCATTCAAACGTTCATCACATTCTATGCTCAAATTCTGACTAAAACCATCTGTATTTGAATTTACAGTATTATTGGCCCCTACTGAATTAGCATGTTGCTTTTGCTGTTGCATCAATTTCTTAACTAATTCTGTTGTGTCCTTCGCAGAACCATGCTGAATCCTAAATACATAATGCTGAACAAGTGGATCTATGTTTGTATCTAACTTCTCAACAAATTGACGAATAAGTGGCTCGTTACCTTTCGGAGTAACAACTGTAAACAAATTCGTTGACTTATCAGCAGCAAAACTCGTATTCCCAAGCAAATAACACTTTAATGCACCCTTCTGTAAATCTTCAAAGTTTTGCTTTAAACTTTCTGCGCTTGTATTTTTCGGGGTAAAAAACAAAATTGACTCTTGCACATTACCAACCTTATCGATGTTTTTTAAAATTTTATCCAATTGCTGTAAGTTACTCAGCACATCAGTAATAAACAAACTATTTGCTTTATCTAAAACCACACTTGAAGATGATAATGGCGTTAACCATGGCATAACAATACGAGCAGCTTCACGTGCAGTTAAATTATTTAGCCGAAACAAACAACAACAAACTTCCTGGCTTCCAGAACGAGACACAAGGGACTCCCGAGTAACAATTTCAGGAGAATTACTTTTCGCCCGATTAATCGGAATAATTTTCAATGTCTTATCATTCACAGGTGTTACACCAATCCCATTAGCGGATAATAAACTCTTTAAAACCGCAATAGCTTCTTCCTGTGATAAGGGCATTGGTATATTCAAACTAAATGTTGCTTTCGGTAAATTGTTTCCTACAATTATAATTTTTTGAGTCCAACGCTCCAATAAAGTAAGCACGCTTTGAAGAGGCTCATTAACTAAAGTCAATGAATTAATAAACATGCTTTCATTCTGTTTATTAGATAAATCTGGCTGAAAACTAGGCAATGCTTGAGCATATGAATTGCTATATTCATCTTTATCAATAGCATTTACCATTTGTGGATGAATAGCATCTGCCCCAATAAAAACAGACCCCATAATAGCAGTTGTAATTGCAAAAGGTTTTAATAAAACGTTTGTCATATACTTATTTCCCCTGTAAAATATCTTTTAATTCTAGTGCTTTTAATGTAAAATCAACTTCCAAAAGTTCTGGATTAAATAAATTAGCATGCATTTTTATTTTTTCTAAACTTATATAAGGTTTTTTCTGATAAATGCTCTCTTCAAATTGAATCAATTGATCTAATGTCGCATTTTCACAATGAAGCTGCAGCGTATGTGCATCAAAAATATCGCCTTGTCGTGTACGTGGCGATGTCATGGAATAATTCAAATTATATCCTCGGATGACATTCTCAATTTCTCCTGAAAGTGCTGCGCCTGAAAATGTTTTTTTAGGATCCATAATTTTCAAAACTTTATCCAGATTTTCTTCAACGATAAGCCTGTTATTAATCCAAAATTGATTATTTTTTAGCTTTGCATTTACAAATTTTAGTTCTTGCGACAGATTGCGCATTTGCTTAAAACATCCGCTTAACCAAAATAAAGTTGCAAAAAACATAAAAAGTAACAACCAAACCTTTTCTCGATAATTAAGACTTTGGATACGTATTTTTACACTATTAAAAAATTTTTTCATAATCCTTACTTTAAATTAGCAAAATAAGCCCCTTTTCTTTCTTTAAAATCGCACGATAATTTAAATTTAGTCCCTTGATGGGATGCAGTAATATTATCCAAATCTACTGATTCAAACATACCACTTTCTTCTAATTTCTCAGCGTATTCTTGAACTGACATTGCCGTTTCAGATACAGCCTCTACAATAATATTATGAGCATTATCAATTATTGCATTCACAAAATAAATATTCTTTGGACGGTAAGAATTTAATAACCCCAACAATTCAAATGGGCGCATTTCTTGCTCTAACATAGCCATCATTTGACGTACCAAAAAATCTTTATTCTCTATCTTTTTAACAATAGGCGTCTGACGCTTAACCGTACGCTGTTTCCAAGCAACACCACTTCTTCCTAGAATAAGTCCTACCTGAAAAATCAACGTTATTAAAAGCAAATAACCTACACAAACTAAGCCACGATTCGCAAAGGAAAGAATACCTTTTTGATGCCTTAAAACTTTCAACACTTCTTTATCGCGAATATCTGCAGACCAAATTTTATTTTTTGATATAATATGTGTTTCTTGAGAAAACGATTGACCATCTTCCGATGGTATCTCCAAAATACATTTGTAATCGTTAGAATGGTTCAAAAAAACTTGCTTCAAAACATGATGTTTCAAAATCTCCTGGCCATCATGACCTAGATACTCTTTGATACAATCCCAATCATCACATTTCTCCGAAAAAAATACATGAGGCATCCCATTGACAACCACACAAGACTGATTATTGACAGAAAGCCACGCATTTCCACTTTCATTAGCTAGAAGTATTGCTAAAGCTGAACAAGGCACAACATGCTTCTCTGTAGGCATTTCTCCTAAAAAACTCTGTATCTTTTCTTTTAGGCCAGCATACCAAACCCAAGTATTTTTTTGATAATTTTGTTGTACATATCCCCATAGCAACTGCTCTATTGGAAATGGAGAATTTTCAACAATCTGATTCATAACCACCTCTAATAGTTTTCTAGAAGATGTTTTTTCAGAAATTTCAAACGATTTAAAGATAAAAAAATTATCAGGAATAACGACAAAATCTTTTACATCGTTACTCACAGAGTTATCATTTTCAACAGCTATATTCCCCTCACTCATACTTTTTCACAAATAATTCTCTTCTAATGCCTTTAAATGTACCTTAAACTTCCATATATTACTCTTTTGAGCTCTTTTAGTCAAGATTTGTTTTTCACAACCTATTACCACTCGCAATAAAAAAGAACTATCAACTTCCTCAGCTATAATGATTATCCGAATGGTATTAGGCTCTACACTAAGCATATCTCGGCAGTCAATTTGATTTAAGTCACGATCAGTTCTTGTTTTAAAAAAAAGTTCCCCATGACCTAATTTATTAATTTCTTTTAAAGTTTGATAAAACTTAGGTTCAGATTTATGCTCTTCAAGTAAGCCTAAATAATTTTCCATCTGGTCCAAATCTAATGAATAATTTTTACTCAAAGCCTCTAAGGTATCTTTATTGACCGAATTAATATTAATTTTTCCGACATTATACATTGACGAACATTGTTTCAGTTGTTCCATTTTTTCATTAGAATTACCTTTTTTATCAAAAAATATTTCTCTGAATTTATCGATTTCCTTCAATTGTTCATACGTATTTAAGCAGCAAGGGAAAAAATGCTTATGTCGATTTTTCGCAGCTTCTTGATCTGGTTTATTTTTTAAATCAGACTCTATTTTTTTAACAATGGTATTCCAATTATCCTGATCAATCAACTGACTTTCAATAGGTTTTCTTTTTAGCCAATTCAAATAGGATTGGGCTAGTAATTGCCCATCCCAAATATCCCCAAACAAACAAAACAATGGTTTCAAATCGCGTTGACTCAGTTTCGATTTGTTCAATGGGTATTTGCCAGACTCATCAAATAACTGAACATATACATTTACCGAATCAAATCCTTTTAATTTAATTTCCTGTTTTCCCCCCTTTAAATCATTAAATTGCAATGAATTATCCAAGGATTGCTCAATTTGACAAATAACATAATTTAATGCATTATAAGCCTGATGGCGCAATTGTGTCTTTCCACTCAACTGAATTCTTAAATAAGATGCTTCCATAACATCATTTAAAAATAAGCTTACAATCATAGACATTAACATTAGCATGCCTAATACCATTATGAGCACAGCCCCTACTCTCTTATTCCTGCTTTTCATCTTGGCTTTTCAGTTTTTGCTTGGCAGTATTATCTTTTTCCACAAAAAAATTATTATTTAAAGCAATAAATCTTTCAACTTCCCAATCACCTTTTTTAAACATTAACTGTATTCCATCGGGTCTTTGACTAAAATTTTTCCCAGAAAATTTTCTGCAATATGTTTCTAATGAAATGGTAAATTCCCAATTTCCTTTGGCTTCATTGTAGTACCCATAGCGCATGTTGGTTACATAAGGACTTAACAAAAAAAATTCTACATTCGTCTTACCTGTATTTTCAACACCTTCTGTCATTCGTTTGCTAACTACTTCAGGATATTCAAGAACAAAACCTAATCCCCTGTCTGAAAAAACAAGTGCTTGCCATGAAAGCCCTTCATTCAGTTTATGAAAAAATGGCAAAGACTTCGTGGTTAAAATTCCCAAACACCAATCACTTGGCGTTCGCATGCCCTTATTTTTCATTTTTATACAGTGGTAACAATTAGACAAAACCTGATTTTTATCAACTACCGAAATAACTGAATTCAATTGATTTTTCAAAAATCGAGTACAATTATCTACATGGTCAATAAATTTTTCATAAGGAGTCTTCTTTGTATTCCACGCTTGAAAAAAACCAACAAATAAGGACATAACAGACATCAGAATTAATCCCCCTAAAGCTAAAGAAACAACCACTTCAACAAGCGTAAAACCTGCTTTTTTATTACTCACTTTTGATATCCTCCCTATCAGCATCTTCTTGAACACAATCAACAGATGCTTGCTCTTCTGAAGTCATCCAATCAGGCCGTCGAACATAAAAAATAACCGTTTCACCTTCTCCTTTTATGCAAACATTTACCTGATACAAATTACGTAAATTTACAAAAGTAACCTTCCCTTGCCATTCAAAACTTGTCTTGTTATCTGGACAGAAAATAGTATGTGATGAAGGAACTTGATTGCGTTCTAAACGATTTAACTCTGAACGAATCATTTGATATAAAAACGGCCGGTCATCTTCCTTAACTATTGTTGTTTTACAAATTAATCCATTCAAAAAACTCTGCGTCAATACCAAAATTGAAACCGAAAATAAGGCCAAAGCTACAATAACCTCAATTAATGTAAAGCCTGTCTGTTTTTTACTCATATTAGCTTTGTAATAGTTTCAAATCTCCTGTTAAAACATCAACTTCATATCGCTCTTTTTCTCCATCAAAATTGAATTCAATAAATACGGATTGAATAAATCCCATCTCGTCTAATTCAATTTTCTTCAATTTCTTATCCGAAGGCTCTAAAATTCCGTCTGCATTCAATTTTCCTGCGAGTAACCTCACTTCAAAATGCTCATTTTCTGACAATTTCAAAGGAAACTTTTTAACTTCATCACCTGATGTATCCTTTAAGATTATAGCCTCTTCTGTGATGAAAATATCAAGTTTCTTATGCAGTTGATTGGTTTTCAACCGTCCTTGTAAAATGGCTTTTTCAAGCACATTCACCGGCGATACACTTTCACCAGAAAATGCTGTCCGAATGGCGTCAAAATTAACCACACAAACTGCAGAAATCAATCCCAGAAGTGATAAAACCAACAGGATCTCAATCAAAGAAAACCCTGAGCTTCTACGCATGCCTATTCTTCAGCACTGTCTTCATTATCCCAATTTCCGATATCGTCTTCATTACCACTTTGTCCACTAGGCCCCATTGACCAAACATCGTAACTATTGCGATTATGCGTTCCAGGATAACGATACTGATAAGGATTTCCCCAAGGATCTAACAAACCTTCTCTATCTTTAACATAAGGTCCCTGCCAACGGCTCGACTTACCCATAGGCGCTTTCAATAAAGCTCCCAAGCCTTCTTCCGTAGAAGGATAGTTCCCCACATGCGACCGATAAGCCATTAGTGGAACATCAATACTCTTTGTGACAAACAGCTTTGCCACCTTCTTCTGTCCTCCTCCAAAAATCGACTCCGAATTGAACACTACCAACCCTAATAACATTCCCATTAAGGCCAATACAATTAAGATTTCCATTAAGGAAAAACCTGACACATTTTTTCTATTAATATTTAGCGTTTGCATAATGCAAATTATACCATTTCTAGAAATAAAAATCAACTACTTTGTTACATTAAACTTAAATAATGCAATATCTCCTTCCTGGAAGACGTACTCCTTGCCTTCTAAACGCACTTTTCCTTTTTCACGAGCCCCCAAAAAACCATTATAAGCCACAAAATCATTATAAGAAACAACTTCAGCTTTAATAAAACCTTTTTGAAAATCTGTATGAATGATTCCAGCACATTCAGGAGCTTTCATCCCTAATTTAAATGTCCAAGCATGAACCTCCTGTACTCCAGCCGTAAAATAGGATGCTAAACCAAGCAGACGATAGGCTGTTTGAATCAAATAATTAACACCACTATCCTTCAAACTAAGAGAAGCTAAATATTCCTGAGC
>CAKUXH010000038.1 GCA_934700265.1 uncultured Opitutales bacterium | reverse complement strand
GTGTCCTTGTGTCCTTGTGTCCTTGTGTCCTTGTGTCCTTGTGTCCTTGTGTCCTTGTGTCCTTGTGTCCTTGTGTCATATGCATCAATAATAAGTTTACTTTTTAAGGAAAATATAATCAAGCTTTTTATGATAATCATGATATTTTTATAAATTATTCTTGACGTAATACCCTATAAAGTATTGATTGTTTTTTATAGATTGCCCGGTTGTGTAATGGTAGCACAAATGATTTTGGTTCATTCTGTCGAGGTTCGAATCCTTGCCGGGCAGCCACTTAAGGGGCAAAGATGGAATTTTCTCAAAAGCTTTTTGATGTAAATATTGTACGTAAAGATTTCCCTGCACTTCTTTATTGCAATGAAAAAAACGAGCCCATTGTCTATTTTGACAATTCAGCCACAACTCAAAGGCCTCAATGTGTCATTGATGCACTTACAAATTTTTACTTACATAGTAATGCAAACGTACATCGTGGGTTTTATGAATGGGGTCGCATAGCTACACAAGCCTACGAAGGCACTCGCAAGCGACTCGCAGGTTTTATTCATGCTCGCCATGTTGAAGAAATTGTATTTACAAGGGGAGCTACAGAATCCATCAATTGTTTAGCAGAAATCATCGGACAACGTTTTTTTAAAGAAGGTAATGAAGTTATCGTTTCAGAATTGGAACATCACTCCAACATGATTCCGTGGCAAATGCAAAAAACAAAACATGGAATTCATATCAAAGGATGGAGTTTTGATGAAGATGGTAATTTAGATATAAACCAATTAAAAGAACTACTTACACCTCAAACAAAATTATTGGCTGTAACGCATGTTTCTAACGTTCTTGGGACAACCCCTCCATTGAAAGAAATTATCTCTATCGCTCATAATAATGGGACAAAAGTACTTGTCGATGCATCCCAAGCAGTCGCTCATTTACCGATAGATGTTCAAGATTTAGATTGCGACTTTTTAGTAGGATCCGGACATAAGATGTACGGCCCGATGGGATCAGGTTTCTTTTATGGTAAAAAAGAAATTTTAGAAGATCTTCCTCCTTACCATGGTGGTGGAACGATGATGGAAACAGTTTACATCGATTCCTTTACACCCGCAGCAATTCCTAGCCGATTTGAAGCCGGAACACCTCCCATTGCTGATATTATAGGTCTTAGTAAAGCAATTGAGTACCTACAACAATTCACTTGGGAAAGCTTGCTCAATTATGAGGACAAAATTGTTGTCTATGCTGAACATGCCTTGCAGTCAATTCCTCGCATTAAAGTTATTGGGCATCCTCAAAAAAGGACAGCTGTCGTTTCCTTTTTAGTTGATGGCGTCCATCCACATGATGTAGCTACCATCGTTAATGATCACAATATTGCCCTACGTGCTGGTTATCATTGTTGCCAGCCATTAATGCGACGTATAAAATGTAATAGTGGTGTAGTACGTGCCTCATTTGGTCTTTACAACACCTGCGAAGATATTGACCGCCTTGTAGAAGCCTTACATAACGTTTTAACAGTTTTTAAATAATGAGTTTACAAGAAATTTATCAAGAAGTATTGCTTGCCCATAATGAAAATCCAAACAATTTTTTTAAGCTTGAAAATCCTTCAAATCAAGCACATGGAAATAATCCACTTTGCGGAGATGAAATTTCTATCTTTTTAAATATAAAAGAAAACAAAATTGAAGAAATCTCTTTCACAGGAGAAGGCTGCGCGATTTGCAAAGCCTCTGCCTCTTTGATGACCATTGCACTAAAAGGTATGTCCACAACAGATGCAGAAAAAAAAGCAAACGCATTCATTGAGCTTTTGAGCAATGACAAAATACCAATTCCATCAGACTTAGGTGAAATGGAAGCCTTATTGGGAGTTCGTAAGTTCCCAGCACGTTTAAAATGTGCAACACTAGCTTGGCACACGTTTTTAAAAGCACTCCACAATACTGATTGTAATTGTGCTAAATCCTGCCGTTGCCACGAAGGACATTGTAACTGTTGTTAGTCCTATGAACCAAAAAGTTTCGTGGATTCTTGCTTCTACTTCTAGCAGAAGAAAGCAATTATTACAGTCTATAGGGCTTGAATTTAAGCGTGTTTCTGCAGATATTAATGAGTATAAAACACCTCCTACAGGACAACCACCTATCTGGGTTGCCCAAAAGAATGCTCAATTAAAAGCACAATATGTAGCTAACCAGTATCCTGAAAATTACATTATTGGTTCTGATACAATTGTTGTATTTGACCAAACCGTTTTTAACAAACCAAAAAATATGGCAGATGCTTATTATATGCTGGAACAACTTTCCAATAACACACACCAGGTTATAACAGCAGTTTCCGTCATTTGTAAAAGAAATAATTTTGAAAAAAATTTTACTAAAAAAACAGAAGTTTCTTTTGATCCATTAACTCCAAACTTTATAAAGCATTACCTAGCCGCTATTAATCCTTTGGATAAGGCAGGCGCTTATGCTATCCAACACCCACTTTCTCAAACATTTGCTCACTTTAACCAAACTGGCTTTACCAACATAATGGGATTTCCAATAGAAGCTTTTAAAAAGCATCTTCAACATCTGTTACACTAAAATTTAAATATCTCGTATACGTCGAATCGGATTAACAGAAATATTATTATCGTTGGTAGATAAAATTTTTCGTTCTTTAGAATTTTTTAAATCTTTTAAATAAAAAATTACAGCATCTGCCGACAATTTTTCAGGTACTAATTTCTCTATCGAAGAATTAATATTACCTGCAATAATCGTTGTTTCATCGGTTGTAGGTTTCTCTGGAAGCTCTTTACCCAAATTGTACTCTCCCTTATCTAGCGGTATCAAATTCTTTCGATCAAATGATGTACATTTTTCTTCAAACTGTAGCGGTTTCCAAAACTTTTTTACATAAGGTCGTGACCACACAATTGAGTTTAAACAAAAAATTAATACAAAATACCTCATTCAAATGCCTCCCATATACATGAAATTTTCCCTAAAGCTTTATGAACAAACTCAAACCGTTTTTTACGGATAAAGTTACCTAGCTCATCTTCTATACAACTTTGCAAAAACCACTTATCAAACCCTGAATAAAAAATTTTAAAATAATTTTTATTTTCTTTCAAATACCGCCTACAAACATCTGCATTGTTAAAATCTTTCAATATCAAATATGCCAATTGTTTCAACTGAAGTACTTCTGGATTTTTTAGCAGTAAACTGTTATCCTCTAACGATAACAATTTTCTAGCAATAGCTCTAAAATCAGCCTTATTTTGTTTTAACAAAAACAAAGCTGTTTTAGCTAAAAAACCACGTGTTTGTACACCATCAAATTGTTGCTCTAAAAGTAATAAAATGCGATCATATTTTTCCTCTAACCAATACAGTACAACCGTATAAAAAAGTTTTGCACCATAATTACCAAAACCTAACTTTTCATCTAAATCTAATAATTGATAACAAACTTTTATCAATTCATCTTTCATTTTCTGTTTTAATATCAAAGCATTATCAACAAACACTTCAACAAGACTTAAGCCAAGAGCATATTTGTATTTTCCTAAGGTATAAAGCTGCTTTACCTTTTCTAAAATTTCATTCTCGCAATGATTTAAAGCAAAATCCAAACAGGTTGCTAAACTGCCTTCGGACCAAGAACATTTGTAAACTTTCTCACATTTTAATGCTCTAATATAAGTTCCACAAGCCCACTTAAAAATATAATCTCGCGAAGAATTTTTACTTATGAGTTCTATATTTTTCCTAAACTCCAAAGAAAAATCTAAATCATTTGCGAAATACGCTTCAATATATTTCCAATAATCCAATGGAGTATAAACTAAGAGATAAGACAATAGCAATTTCCTCATAGCTTCGTTGTCTTTATGTTTTTCAACAAAAGACATTAATTCTGACAAACTTCTCTTATTTTCAGCCCACCCCACCAAAGAAAAAGGCAATGCAATACTTTTTATTTTAATTTTATCAATGTAATTCTTTTCATCCCGATCCTGTTCTATTTGCAAACATTGTCTTTCAACATCTTTCAAAACCATTTCTAAAGAAATTTCACCCTCAACATCTTCATAATTTTCTTTTATTTCAGTAATTAGATTCCTGAAAAAAGATGTAACAGAATCATATTTTAATTCACATTTTTTTTCAAAAGGGCTTTCTTTTTTACACATTAAGCTTGGATGGCACATATTAACACAAGCATAGCGTAAAGGTGAAGATTTATCATCCATACAAAGTATAAAGTTTTTCCCAAGCAAAACTGAAAAATACTGGTTTAAAATTTTATTATTCGAAAAAGAAATAAATTTTTTACACTGCAGAATATTCTTCTCTATATCTGAAAAATTTGCCCATTCAATTTCATCAGATACATACTTATCTGTATTTTTAAATAAATTCGATAAATATTCTATCAACATTTGTGTTTTCAAATGAATCGACTTATCAATCAGAAAAATAATTTTATCTGCATCACCTTTTCGCCTTGTAGATTTTACACACGGTAAAAAAGAAATTATTTTCTTTTTTAAGCATTCATCTTTATAATCAGAACCCCAACAGAAATTATTTTTACCACCATTTAATGCCCCAATTACTGAAATATTAAAATCACAAGCCAACATATTTTTCTCTTCATTATCAGAGTATAACAAACATGTCTTTGCCGAATTCCCAACATCAATATAACAAAAATTTCTTTCAAATGCTTGCGATTGCTCAAGCAATCCCATCATTAAATTCTTCCAATAAATAGGGATTTTTTTCTCATTAAATATTGATCGATTAAAATAAAAACGCATAAATTTCTTGCAAAATCTTTTTCAATATTTTAAAGCATTTTATATGCCAAGTTTATTTTCTAAAACAATAAAAGTTACTTCTAGTCTATTCTTCCTAGGAGTTCTAACTACACAAGCCACTACAACACAAGAGGACGCAAATGCTGCTTCAACAACTGACCTTAAAGAGAATGTTAGACCCAAACAAAGATGTCCTTATCTAGCTGCTTCTATCATTACAACGGCTTATGAAAAAGGGCAGCTTGCAGGCATTGTACTCGTAGAACGCGGACGCACCCCTGAAGGGTATGCCCTTCCTGGAGGTTTTATTCGTCTTAATGAAACAGCAGAAAAGTGTGCTAAAAGAACGTTGCTTGATGAGTGTGGAATTTTAGCCGTTTCTAACTTAGATCAATTTAAAGTTTATTCAGCCCCACGTAGAGACCCTCGATATCATGTTGTTGACACAGTCTTTACTGCCCGCGTTGATGATATTAAATTATATGCAGGAACTGATGCAAAACATGCGTTTATTTGTCCCATTGATAAAATTCCATGGGATAAAATGACCTTTGATCATAGAGAAATTTTAAAAGATTTTTTACAGTTTAAAATCACTCAAAACGATGCAATTGCTAAAACAGAAAAAAATGCTGTAACGCCTCGTGCACTTACAGAACGAGAACAAAGAGATCGCAAAGAATTAGAATATAAAGTAGAACCTTTATTTCTTGCAGCATCCGTTATTGTAGAAGTCTACGAAAAAGGTATTTTTAAAGGAGTCGTTTTAATTGAACGCGGCAAAGCACCTTTTGGATTAGCCATTCCTGGAGGCCATGTAGAATACGGAGAATCAGTCGCAGAAGCCGCAAAACGTGAGATGCAAGAAGAATGTCATCTTAATATCAAAGATTTGCGCCAATTTAAGGTTTACTCTGATCCAGTTCGCGACCCGAGAAAGCGTATGATCGATGTTATCCATATTGCTCGTGTTGATGACATAAAACCTGTTGGAGATAGCGATGCAGCTAAAGCTACCATATATCCTTTAGATAAACTTCCTATGGATAAAATGGCTTTCGATCATAAACAAATATTGCAAGATTACCTTGATTATAGAAATGGTAAACTTACAAATACACTTATTCAATGCGCACATAATCCAAACATTGAAGCCCAAAAATAGATATCTTTATTTAACATTTATACCTAAAAAAGGAATACCCTTTTTTAGGTATTTTTCATCCAAGCCAAAGGTAATGTTTCTAGCTTTTCTTCTGGCAAAGCATCGTATACCCCAGTTTCAATAAATTTTTTCATCCACAGCTCTATCCCATGAACCGATTCTGTGATATCAGATAGATTCAAAGCTAAATTATTCCCGTTTTTATCTACAACTCTCAAAATAACATTTTCGTATCTTTTCTGAAGCTGACGACCATACAATAGCAGTTGTAAACCATAACCACGTCCTATTTGCTGCATACTAAATGAATAATGCGCAGTCGTCTTATAATCGATAATAATTGCTTGATTAGCCTTTACGGCCAATAAATCTATACGTCCCTTATTTTCAGCATTTTTAGGTAAAGAATATTCTGAAAAGAGCTGCCATTCATCTTTCCAAAGATCTTCACAAGCTTTCGCCATGGTATAACTTAAAGTCAAAGCCCTCTCATGCCACTGCACAAAGATATAGGGAAGTAATTGCCCCAAATGTGCATTTAATTTTTGCCAACGTAGAGCCGCATTCTTTTTAATATTTTCCTGCCAATCTTTGAATGTTTTCGGCTGACTTTTAAATTGAAGATTATCATGTACCCATTCCCCCAAAACTTTTGCCTTCAAACAATGATTATCTACCAAACAAGTATCTACTTTTAAAACTAAATCCAACCACGTACGACGAGGACACAAATGAAATCGCTCCCAAGCCTTACAGGAAAACTTTATACATGTTGGTGGTAAACAAAAACAATTTTCAATCACTTTTTTATTTTCAGAAAATTTATTAAAAAATGTTTCTTTGATATTCGCTTCCAATAAAGGTTTCTGAACGGTTCCTTTTTCATCCTTTAAAGAGGCACAAACCTCTATCACAGCACCACCCTTCTCAAGTTCAAACAACCAAGCCAGTTGATTTTTAGCCTCTATCCCATCTAACGCACAGGTAAGATAACAATCTTTTATTGGCAAATAAACAGCTTGTTCCCATTTTAACATCCTCTTATCTAAAGAACCTACATTACTTTTTATAATCCTTCGCAGATAAGCAAAAAATTGTATTGCTGTGCATGGTTTTAAGCACTTGGATAGCAGCTCATAATCCCTTTCCGTAAGAATTGAAGCAAATGGTGTGTTTTTTAAAACCTGAAGATAGGCACAAAAGTTCGAACATGAAGGAAACTCTTCATATATAAAATCTTTTATCCACAATTTATCATGCTCAATTAAATATTGCTTTAACACACGGAAATCTTCGATCAAACATTGACTATAGGCTTCTTTTAAATCCTTTTTATACACTTCAAATAATTCATTCTCTTGAACTACCCCTCTAAGATATATCAAAAAACTTCCTAATGAGCAAGCCTCCTGCCAGGCCAACCAACGATTTAATATAACATCGCAATCTTTTTGAAATAATTGCCTAAATTGAGTTACAGAACAATTTACAAAAGGAATATCCTTCCTTAAACGCTTTTGAATCCAAAGTTTTTCTTCAGTAACATTTTCAACATGGTAAGATTTTATATTCGAAAATGAACATAGCAAATTTTTTTTAAAATCACGTTTTATAAAAAAAATTGTTTTAAATATCTTTTCCAATTTTTCTATTAACACACCCAAAACATTTTTAGGAAAAAATCCATACAAAATGCAAGAATCAAAATTTATTGTTACTTCTTTTAAATTTTCTGTTAAAAAGCCAAGCCCATCAAAGTAGTTTCTATCTTCTCCTATCGTTGAATCCAAAAAAAATAAATTAGGATCTATATCTTCCGTATAATCCTTAAAAATATAAACTACCGATTTGCTAATAGCTTCCTTACTTAAAACCTGCAATAATTTCCTTGGCGTAAATAAAAAATTTACATCCATTTGAGGATAATGATACGTAAATAAATCGTAAAAATGATCATTCGGAAATAAAACGCAACAGGAACTTTCCTTTTCTATTATTTTATGCAATTGAGAAAAACATTCTCCTGCGGTTTCACATAAAAACACCTTGACCATATTTTTACAATAACTAATATTAAAGATCCAAAGAGAACAATGACAAGTGAAAAACAACCATTAAATCCAAAAACAAATAATAAAAAACAAGAAAAATCTTTACTTTGGGAACTTTTTTTCAACCTTTGTCTTCCTACAATACTCCTCATGAAAGGACATGTTTGGTTCCCATTATCCCCTAAAGCTTCCTTAGCAATTGCCATTGCTTGCCCTTTATCTTATGGGTTATTAGATTGGTACCGTGAAGCTCACTTTAACTGGATTTCTTTTTTGGGACTTATCAGTATTACTGTAAAAGGCAGCGTAGGATTGTTTGAAGGTTCTAATCAATGGCTTGCCATTAATGAAATGTTACTTCCACTTATTATGGGATGTACGCTTGTATTTTTTAGAATATTTAACAAACCGCCTTTTTTACCGAAATTTCTTCTTAATGAACAATTTTGTTATGCAAATCACATTCTAGAAGTAATAAAACAAAAAAACAACGAAAACATACTTAAAAAAAATATTATTTTGTACGAATGGGCATTAGCAAGTCTGTTTTTTTTCAGTGCTATTTTAAACTATTTACTCGCTCGCTTTCTAGTTATACATCCTGCTGGAAGCGCTGAATTTAATCATGAGCTTGGCTTATTAACTGGATGGAGTTTTGTAATTATTGCTGTCCCAGCCACTATAGGATTACTTGTTATTGTTTGGCGGTTTTTTACACAAGTAAAAAAGCTTTCTGAATTATCATGGGAAGAAATTTTAAAAAATTAAATATAACTAACGGTTTTACCATTATAGAATTTCTTACCGTTTTAACGATCATTGCGATTTTTTCAGGCTTTTTATTTCCTATCGCTAATCAAATAGTACGAAAGGTTCATCTATCGAAAGATTCTCATAATTTAAGACAAATCGCATTGTCGTACTTTCAATCGTTACAAAACAATGAATCAGCCTTGCATAATTTTGCCAACATTCACTCAAGCAATGACTGGGCAGTTACTCTTGCACAGTTAGGTGGCATCAATAATGTTTCATGTTATGTTTCAGCTTTAGCCAATATATCTGTCACAGATAACAGAGTTATTATTGATAAATCTCAAAAAATTTTAGATGATTTCAATAATTTGTCACTAAGTTGGGTCTGCTTAACTCCTATCTCTCCAAATCTTCCCTTAGAAAAAACACCCTTATTATATTCCAAAGGTCTCAATATTGAAACAGGACTTTGGGAAGAAGATAGTCTATACGGAACCGAAGGTGGCTTTGTTGTCTTTCTAGATGGGCATATAAAGTTTTTTAAAACTTTAAAAGATCAACTCATCAATTACAAAACAGGCCGCCCAACAACTTATATACAAGAAGCAGTTCCACCTCATACTCACGCATATGATACCAAAGGACGTCTTTGGTAGTTGATCTTGACAACAATAAAGCTTTATGATTTGGATATAGGTTATGCAATTTGTAATCGCTGGGGCAGGAGAAGTTGGTTTGTCTATTTGTAAAACGCTTTTACAACAAGGTCATAACGTCGTTCTTATTGAAAAAGATGAAAATATTGTAAAACAGTTAAATGACAGCCTTGTCGCTAATATTATTTGTGGTGATGCTACATTTTTTTCAACATTACAATCAATTGATTGGTCAAATTGCAGTTCGTT
>CAKUXH010000037.1 GCA_934700265.1 uncultured Opitutales bacterium | reverse complement strand
ATTTTCAAACAAAATTTCAAGTGAACAACCTCCTAGAACTTGTTAATTTTATAAACCATATATTCATCCTTAGCCTAAAAATTGCAGCTCCACTCATGGTATTAAATTTCTTAATTAACTTTGGGTTTGCTATTTTAGGCAAAGCTGCGCCAAAAATCAATGTGTTTTTCTTAAGCTTCCCTTTAAGAATTTTTTCAGGGATGTGCTTACTTGGACTAATATTGTATCTCATTTACTCACACATTTCCGCTGAATTTAACGAACTTCCACAAAAAGTACTTACCATCATTCAACCCTAGCTAACATGGTCGATAGAGATAATAAAACAGAAGAACCAACTGAGAAAAAACTCCATGAGTCTCAGGAACAAGGACAATTTGCAAAAGCAGAAGAATTTGGTGTTGTTTTTCTCTTAAGTGCTATTGCTTGTTTTATGCTTTTTTATGGAAAAGATATCGGAACTAAATGCATTAATTATGCTAAAAACATTTGGGAACATTTCAATGAATTTGAAGGGACAACCACCCAAGCAACCTACTATTTTCGAAATTTACTTCAATGTGGAACAAGCATCATATTGTTTTTTCTAGGCCTTTGTGTCTTATCGGCTATTTTGTCCGGTGGACTGCAATCTGGCTTTAAACTTTCTCCTAAAGCATTAAAAATTCACTGGGATAGAATTAACCCTACAAATAATTTTCAACGATTGTTTTCCTTAAGAAAATGTATAGAAGTTCTTGTTGATGCCTTAAAACTGATCACCATCATTTGGATCCTTTACGAAGCTTTTCAAGAAATCCGTCAAGATCCCATTTTTTTTACCCCAATACCTTTGCAAAGAATTCCTGAAATTTTTTTAAGAATTATCTTATTATTCCTCAGTCGATTAATCGCCATTCTGCTCATCATTACATTCTTAAAATATGCCTACGAACGCTACCAAACGCATGAAGATTTAAAAATGTCCCGGGAAGAAATAAAAGAAGAGCATAAACAATCATTTGGTAATCCAGAAATCAAAGCTGCTCAACGGCGTCTAGCCCAACAATTACTTCAAAAGCAGATGATGGATCAAATCCCAACAGCAGATGTAGTTGTAACCAATCCTACTCACTTTGCAATCGCTTTAAAATACGAACGCGGTATTGATAAAGCGCCTATAATTTTGGCAAAAGGCGAAAATATGTTTGCTCAACATATCAAGCAAATTGCAAAAAACCATGAAGTTCCTATGGTTGAAAATCGACTTGCTGCACGTTTACTTTTCCGACTTGGATCGGTTGGTCAACCCATTCCTTCAGAGCTTTATGAAATGATTGCGGAAATTCTTGCATTTGTTTATAAAACACATCGCAATTATTTTTATAATTTAAAACGTCGCCGTCTTGAACTAAAAAATAATTAAAGTTTTATCAAAATAATCCGATTTTTATAAATACCCGGATTATGAAACTAAAACACTATTATATATTATTAGGAACTTTTATTATATTTTCTTTTATAAAAGCAAATGTAATACCATTACCAGTTTCAAACACTGATTCTAATTTAAAAAATGAACCATTATATGTTTATTTTTTCAATGTAGGCCAAGGGAGCTTTACATTATTAAAGCACGGAGATAAAGCGCTGATTATTGATGCAGGCAGCTTAGATAGAAAATTTTCAGAGATAAAAGAAATCTTTGAAACCCACTTGGGTAACGCAAAAATTAAAGCAATTTTGCTAACCCATAATTCTCACGAACATCATAATTTTGTAAAAACTTTACGTAAACATTATTGCGATGATGATTGTGCAATTTTAAGTATTTATAAGCAAAAAATAAGACTTTCCCATGAAAAAAAACACTGCGAATATTTAAGTTTTCTTGTTTCAAGTGATTTGCAACAACTTTCTTCTTTTTTATCTTATAAATTTCCAAAACTTTCATTCAAATTTCCAATACAATTAGCCCCATTTAGTGCAACAAAAGTTACAGATCCATCCCTTATTACTTCCATAGAATATCAAGGTATAAAATTATTATTTACAGGAGCTGCAACTGCCAAACAACTAAACTATTTTGTCGATACAAAACGGCATTATAATGATGCAGAAAAAATAAATTTAATCCAAAATAACACACAAATTTTTAATCATGTAAATATTTTTATTCTTCCCACAGATACAGCACAAATTTTACCTTGGAGCACGTTTATTGCTAACCATAATTCACAAAAATTAACGACAATCTTTTTAGGAAATATTCAAACGTTACCTAACTTAAATCTACTTGCTCCTTCCATAAAAAACAACTTATTTTTTACCTGTGATTCTAAAAATTTCCCCTACTTTAAAATAGAAAATCATTCTATTTTTAAATACGATTTTTATAAAAAATGTTTTATAAATCTGTTTTAAAAGAAAAATTTTGAAAAAGAAAAATGTGCATTTAAACAAATAATTGATGAGTCAATTATACAAAAATAAACCTATTAAACCAAAAAAATGAAGTAGAAACACACAAAATTCTCAAAACAAAAGCATTATTATTTTACCAAGTTAGGTAACGAATTAATCGCTAAAGCAGCTGCATTCTCTTCAGATTCTTGTTTGCTAGCCCCTTCTCCTATCGCTAAAAGTTGATTGCCTAAATAAGCTGCTGAACGAAATTGTCGCTGGTGCTCCGGGCCCCATTCTTTAAGAAGTTTATAATGAATATCATGTAAGCGTGGCCCTACCATTTCCTGCAATTGTCCCTTATAATTTAAACAATTTAACTGACTTAAAACTGCCTTTTCTATATCTCCAAACCAACCTAAAACACATTCGGATACAGTTTCGTAATTGCTATCCAACCATATTGCGCCCACAAGTGATTCCAAAGCATCACAAATTATAGATTCCGCAGAAACATTTTGTTCAACTCGTAAATAGTTTTTTATTTGCAATTTCTGAGCAATCTCTATCAGTGAACGACTTTGTGCTAACCCCATATATGCTTTTGATAAAAAACCTTCACGCTGTGCAGGAAATAATTCAAACAATTTAAAACCCAATATAGCGCTCAAAAGCCGATCGCCTAAAAATTCAAGTCGTTGAAAATGTACTTTGAATGGATACGGAGGTACCTTATGACGATAAAATGAGGGATGCGTTAAAGCTGATTGCAATAAAATAAGATTAGCAAATTTATAGCCTATAAGTTTTTGAAAAGCATCCAAGGAATCTTTCATTATATTACGCTTCAAAACTTTCACCTAAATAAAATTTTCGGCTTTGCGGATCATTTAATAACGTATCCCGATCACCTGAACAAAGCACACGACCATCATATAACAAATATGCACGATCAACAACCCGTAAAGTTTCACGTACATTATGATCTGTAATAAGCACTCCAATGTTTTTTTGCTTTAAACTTAAAATAATCTGCTGAACTTCTTGTACACTAATTGGATCAACCCCACTAAAAGGCTCATCCATCAGTAAAAACTGTGGATTTGTCACCAAAGCCCGCGTAATTTCCAAACGACGACGTTCTCCACCACTTAAAGTAAACGCTTTCTGTTTCGCAACTTTCGTCAATCTTAAGTTTTCTAAAGCTTGCTTTGTTTGCTTTTCAATTTCAGCCTTTGTTAAATCCAACGTTTCTAAAATTGCACGAATATTATCCTCAACAGTAAGTTTACGGAATACAGAAGCTTCCTGTGGCAAATAACCAACTCCTTGCCGAGCTCTCTGATACATTGGCAAATCCGTTATATCTTTACCATTAAAAATAACTTTTCCACGTGTTGCAGCAATTAAACCTACAATCATGTAAAAACATGTCGTTTTACCAGCTCCATTAGGCCCCAACAAGCCAACCACTTCTCCTGCTTTTACATTAATATTTACGCCCCGGACAACTTCTCGTTCTCCATAAACTTTTACCAAATTTTCTGTTGCAATGTAAGGTACTGTATCCATTATCGTCACCATTTTGCATTACTGAATCATTAAAGTCAATAGTACTTAAATAATTCCATAAGATTATTCCTCTAAAAAAACTTGAGAACGTTCTCCTGGTCGGCTGTCCTCAACAACAATTTGTCCAGAATTTTTATAAAATGTAATCTTCCCTCCTCGAAAAGAACCTTGTACCGAACTATAAACAGACGGATTTTCCGACAATTCCATCTTCATAGAAATCGGGTAAATAACCGCCTTTCCAGAAAACGAACGTTTTCGTTCCCCCGTAACCTTATCTTCTGTCTCCAATTGAACATTATTCCAAGCAATAATCAATTTAATCTGGCCTAATTGAGAAAAATTTTCCATGGAACTTCTATCAAGAGCTTTATCATTAAAATTTAAATAACTTATCCAATTAAAAGGTTTAGTATTCCACTGCAATAAATAAAACCATCTGGTACCTATCGAATCTAGCTGATGTGTATGTGTGACCGAATAAACCCACATACGTCCTCCTGAGCCTATAAAATTTACATTTCTTATTTGAACATTTCCTTCAAAAATAAATTCATTATGATCATGAAACCGCAACATTTCCATGCAATTACTAGAAATAACCGTTGAAGGATCTTTTGCGAAAGTAATTAATAAAATAAATGATATCCAAAAAACAAATGCAATTTTTTTACTCATAAAACATTACACTCGCGTTCTTACCAATAAAAATTTTTGAATAAACTTTTCCCAAATGCTTTCCTTCCCAGTACCACTCCTCCCCAATAATTGTATAAGAAGGACTTGTTACTGTTAGCAAAGTTTTCCCAGAGGCTCGTTGATTAGAAATTGAAACAAGCGCATTATCACTACGCACCACCATATCTACCTGATCTAAATGCTGAGGGCAAAAAAACGATATGCACATTTTTTTTATTTTTATCTTAGCATCAGAAATATATTTTACCTGATCTCCTGTACATTGCCAGGTCTTATCTCCATGCTCATTAAAAAATGGTGATAAAAAACCACTTACAGGTGCATTTGCTTGAAATCGAAATAAATCACCATAAACAGGAATCAACCCTGTAAAAATAAAAAAAAGAATTATTTTAAAAAAAGATCGCACCGAAGCTTTTGCTTCGATGCATTTAAAAAATCGATTCCAAAGCTTAGGATGCAATCTGTGCCTCCATAGCAGCTTTACGGCTCAAGCGAACTCGTCCACGATCATCAATGCCTAAACATATAACAACCATAGTATCTCCCACAGAACAAACATCCCCTGGATGATTTATTTTGCAGCTTGAAAGTTCAGAAACGTGAACTAAACCTTCTTTACCCGGCAAACATTCAACAAATACCCCAAAGTCTTTGATCGTCTTTACAATTCCTTGATATACTTTACCAACCTCAATTTCCTGATCTAAAGCACGAATTTCACTCAATACCATCTTCAGGCTTTCATCATTTCGTGCATAAACAGCAATCTTTCCGGAATTATCTTCGGCAATATCGATCTGACACCCTGTGGCTTCCGTCAAACGCTTTATATTTTTACCACCAGGGCCAATCAAAGCACCGATTTTAGCAGGATTGATATGAACAATTTCAAAATGAGGAGCATAGGTGCTAATATTTTTGCGTGATTCTGGCAATGCACTTTTCATCACTTCTAAAATCTTAGCACGTGCACGTGAATTTTGATGAATCGCTTCTTCCATAATCGAAAGAGGCAAGCCTGCAATTTTCAAGTCAAGCTGAAAACCCGTAATTCCTTTACTTGTTCCACAGACTTTAAAATCCATATCGCCATAATGGTCTTCATCTCCAATAATATCTGTCAACAATTGATATTTTTCAATCTTTTTGTTGGAATCAAAACGGGTAACTAAACCAATCGAAATTCCTGAGACAGGCGACAAAATCGGAACACCTGCATCCATTAATGCTAATGTGCCTCCACAAACAGATGCCATCGATGTTGAACCATTTGAACTCATAATATCTGAAACAACACGAATTGCATAGGGGAAAATTTCTTCTGAAGGAATAACAGGTAATAACGAACGTTCTGCCAAAGCCCCATGTCCAATTTCTCGACGATTGATAAAACCAAAACGTCCAACTTCACCAACCGAATAAGGAGGGAAATTGTAATGTAAAATGAACGATTTTGATTGAGCACCCCCCGTTAAGGCATCCAAATCTTGTGCATCGCGATTCGATCCCAAGGTAACACTTACTAAAGCCTGTGTTTGCCCACGTTCAAAAATAGCTGATCCATGCACCTCTTTGGGTAAAACATCAACATCACAACCTAATGTACGAATTTCTTCAAATTTGCGACCATCTAAACGTTCAGCATTATCTAAAACCGCATTGCGGCAAAGCTTTTCCATTAAAGCTTCAAATGCAACAGAAATACCATCTTTCGCTGCACTTTCATCCTCAAATAAACCATCTTCCACCGCTTTAGCCACAGCAGCTTTTTTGACTTCACGAACCCTCTCATCGGCTGTTTGTCGGCATGGATTAAACCAAGCATCGTGCAAAACCTGATTAAAATTCTTTTCACAAAACTCAAGAACTTCTGGCGCAGCCGCATGAGCCACATAAGATAATTTCATTGGATTAACTTGACGAGCAAGTTCTTCTTGAGCATCCAAAATAGGTTGTATAGCCTTTTGTGCAAAGTGCAAAGCTTCAATGAAACGATCTTCCGGTAATTGATCTGCACAACCTTCAATCATAAGGGCATCTGTACGATTACCCACATAAATCAAATCCAGATCTGACTCAAATTGTTGATCATTGCTTGGATTTACCACAAACTGACCATCCACTTGACCAATGCGAACACAACCTATCGGTCCTGCCCACGGAATATTTGAACACATCAATGCAGCAGAAGCTCCATTCACCATCAAAATATCCGGCTCGTTCTTCAAATCTGTCGATAAAAGAAGCCCAATTATTTGAACCTCATTTAAAAAGTCACTTGGGAACAAAGGTCTTAAAGGACGATCACACAAACGTGACGTCAATATTTCTTTTTCGCTCGGCTTCCCTTCACGCTTTACATAACCTCCAGGAATACGACCGGCTGCAGAAAATTTTTCACGATAATCTACCGTTAATGGGAAAAAATCTTGATTCGGCGCTACTTCTCGAGCCATTGTTGCACTGACAAAAACAACCGTATCTCCAGAACGCACTAAAACAGAACCATTAGCCCTCTGCGCCAATGATCCCGTTGAAAAAGAAAGATCCATCCCGTTAACACTAACGGAATATTTTTGTTTCAACATAGGACCCCTAAAAAATTAGTGACGTAAGTTCAAACGACCCAAAAGGCCTTGATATTTTGCAAAATCGGTACGTTTCAAATAATCTAATAACTTTCTACGACGATTTGCCAATGCAATCAATCCACGACGTGAGTGGAAATCCTTAACGTGTGTTTTCAAATGTTCTGTTAAATAAGAAATACGCTGTGTTAACAAAGCGATCTGGACTTCTGACGAGCCGGTGTCTTTCTCATGTTTCTGGAAAGATTTTACAATTGTCTGTGTTTGTTCTACTGTAATAGCCATATTTTTATAACTCTTTTATACCTAGCATATAAGATGACACATTTTTCTATATTTTTTCAAGGAAAATAATTCATTTTTTACATCATTACCTTAACAATTACTTCACTGGTACATTCAATAAAAAAACATTCATTCCTCTTTGCCGACGATATTTCGACTCCAACAGACCTGTCATTAATCGAATCCCTAATGCATTTGTATTCGCCACAAACGGATCAAAGGCTTTACTATTATCCATTAAACAAACTAATATTTTATCACCATATCGTTGCATTCGAAGCCAACATTTATCCGTTTTATCAATTTTACCATATTTAATAAAATTAGTAATGTATTCCTCTAAAACAATATAGAGACGTTTCCACTGAGATTTCGGCAATCGTTTACATACATATAGCCACCATAAAATCATCTTTACTAACCACAAAGTACATACTGATATTTTTAAAATCATATTTTATGATTGTATTTTAAATAAAAAACAACATTCTGTCAATTATCACTATGGAAAAACTGTCAACCATTATTTCAAACCTATGCACTGAAAATGGCGATCTAAAAATTAGTTTGAAAGAATTACAAAATCAACTCAAACAACAAGGCCTAGGGCTCTGGATTATTCTACTATCATTACCAAGCGCACTCCCGATTCCAGCCCCTGGATATAGTACACCCTTTGGACTCATTTTAGCTTGGATAGGAATTTTACTTCTACAAAATAAGACGCAATTAAATTTGCCACCAAAATGGCAGCAACGAGAATTACACTTATCTGCCAAAATTATTCAATTAGGGTTAAAATTTCTTACATTTATTGAACGTTTTGTAAAACCTGCACGATTTCCAAAACTTAAAAAAATTTTGCACCTAAAAGTAATTGGGCTCAATATTTTTATCCTTGCATGCATAATGGCCCTTCCTATTCCTTTAACCAATACAGCTCCAGCAGCCATTATTCTTCTTTTTGGAATAGGTTTGTTAGAAAACGATGGTCTCCTTTTATTCTTCTGCCAAATAGGTTCTTTCATTTTGATCAATATTTATGTTCTACTAATTTTCTACATAGGCTTCTTTGGGATAGAAAGTTTAACTAAATTATTTTAATTAATGGAAATTTTTCGCCAAATTTTAGACTTTTTCTATCCAAGACGATGTTTATATTGTCAAAAATTAATTACATATCCATCTCCTGAGTTTATATGCTCCGATTGTCTCTCTCAAATAGTTTTTGCCGGTAAACACTGCTGTCGTCATTGCGGTCGTGCTATGGGAGTTGAACATGAAACCATCTGTCAAAACTGTGCTGAGTTAAAACCATATTTTAATAATGGGATCAGTTTATTTGCATTCCATACTGTAGGACGAGAATTTATCCACACGTTAAAATATCGAAATGGCACTTATTTAAAGAATGACCTACTGCAATTGCTAGAACATGAAAAAGAAAAACTGCAACCCCTACAAAATGCCACTTTTGTTCCCGTTCCACTTCATTTTTTAAGGCAATGGCAACGAAGCTACAATCAAAGTCTGCTGATTGCAAAGGCTTTAAAAATCGCATGTAATGGTTCTATTTCAAATGTTTTAAAAAGAAAAATTAATACTCGTTCACAAACAAGCTTGACTCGGAGCGAAAGAAAGCAGAATGTAGAAGGTGCTTTCACGTTAAAAGTAAAAACGATCGATACGATGAAAACATACGTTCTAGTCGATGATGTCTTTACTACTGGTGCAACCTTAAATGAATGTGCGAGCATTCTTTATAAGCACGGAGCAAAAGATATTCGCATTTTTACTTTAGCACACGGCTAAACAAAGGAATAACATGTCTTGGTTCAGTAAACCGAAATACTCAACTGTAACCGTTCGCAAGAACGACATACCTAAAGATGTTTGGACAAAATGCCCAATATCCGGCGAAATTGTCTATAACAAAGCTTTGCAAGAAAATTGGATGGTTGTTCCACAAAGTGGTTATCATTTTCCATTGGCTGCACCAGAACGAATTCGTTTACTCATCGATGAAGGCACATTTAAAGAAGAAGATGCTCATTTAAAATCCTTGGATCCATTAGGATTTGAAGGCGTAGAAGCCTATCCAGAAAAAATAAAAAAATACCAAACCAAAACAAATTTAACTGATGCAGTTATTACCGGAACGGGTAAATTAAATGGAGATAATGTATCGATTGCTGTTATGGACTTTCGATTTCTCGGTGCAAGTATGGGATCGGTTGTTGGTGAAAAAATCACACGATGCATCGAACGTGGTATTGAAAAGAATTGCCCAGTTATTATTGTATCCGCTTCAGGAGGAGCTCGTATGTATGAAGGCATTCTTAGTTTAATGCAAATGGCTAAAACTAGTGCAGCATTAGCTTACCTTAGCAAAAAACAATTACCTTTTATTTCCGTTTTAACAAACCCAACCAAGGCTGGCGTTATGGCAAG
>CAKUXH010000036.1 GCA_934700265.1 uncultured Opitutales bacterium | reverse complement strand
GAACTGTTATTCAACGTTTTGAGCAAGCGGGGTTAACTTTGGCCGCTTGTAAAATGATGCAACTTAATGAAGCCATTTTGCGCGAACATTATGACTTTTTGGTCGACAAACCATTCTTTCCAAGCATCCTAGAATACATGCAAGAACATCCCGTACTTGTACTCGTACTAAAAGGAGAAAATGCGATCACAACAACACGTAACCTTATGGGCCCAACAGATTCTTCCATTGCCCCGAAAGGAACCATTCGTGGTGATTTTGGAAAAGATAAGTCACGCAATGTTGTTCATGCTTCGGATAGCCAAGAATCGGCAGCAAAAGAAATCGCTCGCTTCTTCAAGTCTGAAGAAATTTTTAAATAAACATGAATCAATTGCCCGGATGTTTTTATCCTACAGAAGTTGTCTTTGTTGACGACAGTGAGATTTATCTCCAAACATTGGCATTGTTTTTTGACAATAATCCTTATGGCATCGTATTTAAAACATTTTCAAATGCCAACGATGCCCTGGATTACATCAACCAGAAATCAAGCAATTTAACAAATAGTTTTTGGGAACATGAAGATACTTTTTCCCCCAACTGCTACGCATTAAAATTAAATGTCTTTTCGCTACACGAACAAATTTACAATCCTCACAGATACAATCAAATTTCTGTCGTTATTTCCGATTATGATCTTGGGCATAATAAAAATGGGGTTGATTTTTGTAAGCAAATAAAAAATAAAAACATACATAAAATTCTTTTTACCGGGCAAGCAAAATATAACTTCGTTATTGATGCCTTCAATGCCGGTTATATCAATCAATATGTTCATAAACAAAATATTAGCTCCTTGGAAGATATTCTATCTATTATTCAGGAAGCTCAAGTAAAATATTTTATTAATAGAACAGATTTTTTAAAAGTAGCATTACAGCCACAACCAAATTTCCCATTAGCCATTTATTCTAACGAATTTATAAAATATTTTAAAGAAGTTTTACACAAAAATAATATAATAGAGTATTATCTCTTAGATGCCGTAGGAAGCAGCCTTTTTATTGATAATTTGCAGAATATAAAAATTTTCATTGTACAAAATGAAGACCAATGTAACGCTAATTATCTGGATCAAAAAGATGAAATTGATGCTAAGAGTTTGCAACAATTAAAAACAGGAGAAATTATTTATTACAATTCTAATTTTTGGAATGACAAAACAACACATTATCAAGGTTTTGCAAAAGCTGACTGTATCCAAGATTCTGCATTAAATACAAATTTTTTCTGTGCTCTAATAAAAAATCCAATGTGGATTGATAAAAGTCAAATAAGTTTTTTCAAGCAATAAACTTTTTACAAATCAAACCAGGATTGTGCATTTGCTTGTAATTTTAAAAGCTGCCATCCCTTGGGAGTAAGCTGTCTTCCTTGGGGGGTTCTTTGTAAAAAACCTTCTTGTATAAGAAAAGGTTCATGAACCTCCGATAATGTATCTGCTTCCTCCCCAACTGCAATAGCCAGTGTACTTAAGCCAGTCGGTTTTCCCTGAAAATTATTAGCCAATACAAACAAAATCTTTTTATCCAACTCATCCAAACCATTTTCATCAATATCCAATACTCGCAAAGCTTCATGAGCCATCGCTTTTGTAACAAACGAATTTCCTTTTTGTTGAGCATAATCACGCGCAAAAAAGATTAAATTATTTGCAATACGAGGTGTTCCTCGCGACCGAGATGCAATTTCAAATGCACCCTCAAAATCCATATCAATCTCCAATAATTTAGCAGAACGAAGTACGATCTTCGCCAAATCTTCTTTTGAATAATAATCTAAACGGCTTTGCAATGTAAAACGTGTTCTTAAAGGTGCCGATAAAAGTCCACTTCGTGTGGTAGCCCCCAAAAGCGTAAAGCGTGGAACGTTTAAACGTACACTTCGAGCATTCGGCCCCTGGTCAATCATAACATCAATACAGAAGTCCTCCATTGCCGAAAAAAGATATTCTTCAACGCTTTTGGGTAATCGATGAATTTCATCAATAAAAAGAACGTCATTTTCTTCTAAATTCGTCAATAAACCTGCTAAATCTGCAGCCTTTTCAATAACAGGCCCCGAAGTAACATGGACGTGTACTCCCAATTCGTTGCCAATAATATGCGCTAACGTCGTCTTTCCCAATCCAGGAGGTCCACTTAGAAGAATATGATTCAAGGAATCATGCCGACTTTTAGCTGCACCTACCATTATTTGAAGCCGCTCTAAAGTTTTTTGCTGCCCAGTAAAATCAGAAAAAGATAAAGGACGAAGCTTATTTTCCTCCGCCCCACTACCATTATTAAAAGTTGTATTTACAACAGTCATTCCTTAAATTCAGCAGACAATTGCGTTAACGTAGACTTTGCATCACCATAAATCATTCGGGTATTGTCTTTTGTAAACAACTCATTTTCTAGGCCAGAAAAACCACGACCTTGTCCTCTTTTTAAAACAAAAACCGTCTTAGCATTAAAAACTTCCAAAACAGGCATACCATACAAAGGAGATCCTGGATTTTCAACCGCTGCCGGATTAACAACATCATTTGCACCAACAACAATAGCTACATCCGTATCTCCAAAACGTCCATTTGCCGTTTCTAACTCCGTTAATTGATCATAATCTACATCCGCTTCTGCCAAAAGTACATTCATATGCCCTGGCATACGTCCAGCAACAGGGTGTATCGCATAAAAAACGTCAGCACCATTTTCAGTTAATTTCTGCGCTAAATCTTTCACTGCATGCTGAGCCTGAGCTACAGCTAAACCATATCCTGGAACTATTGCTACCGTACGAGCCGCTTCTAATATATAGTAAGCATCCTCTACCGACATTACCTTTGGCTCTTTATGTTCTCCCCCCTTGATAGCAACCTTCTTAAATTCAAAACCGCCCAGTAAAACCTTACCAATCGAGCGATTCATAGCCTTACACATCGTCAAAGTTAATATTAAACCACTTGTTCCTACTAAACATCCTGCTACAATGAGAACTTTATTAAGAATGATCAACCCGGCTGCACACGCAGCAACTCCCGACAAACTATTCAATAAAGAAATAATAACTGGCATGTCACCTCCACCAATATGAAGGACCAACACAAAACCACCCACTAAGCTAAACAAAATTAAACTGTAAAAAGCCCAACCAGTGCATGAATTGCACCATTCCCATGATGCTATTCCCAACAATACCAATAAAGCAATATCGACTGCCTTTTGCCCCCAAAAGGTAATAGATCCTGTCGGCATTTTTTGACTTAACTTACCATAAGCAACCAAGCTTCCTGTAAACGTAATTCCTCCAACAACAATTGTCAAACACACTGCTACTTGCGAAAACAAAAGCATTGAGTCAAAATATTCAGTAGGAATTGTGTTAAGTTTTATCCCTTCAACAATGCCCACAGCAACGCTTGCAAAACCACCAAATCCATTAAACAACGCAACCATCTCTGGCATCGCCGTCATTTGAACTTTTACGGCCATTAATATGCCAACATAAGCACCTACAAGTGCCACAATAAATGTTAGTGTCAAATTTTGCGGTGGATACTTAATCAATGTAACAAATACGGCTAAAGCCATTCCTCCAGCAGAAATAAAATTACCTTTTCTTGCAGTAGCTGTTCTTCCCAAAAGTTTAATACCATATATTAATAAAACAGCTGAAACAATGTAAATAAAATCTGTACTCATGATATTTTTATTTTCGATTATTCTTTGAATTAAACATCTTCAACATACGATCCGTAACCCAATAGCCACCAAATACATTAACTATGGCAAAAAAAATCCCGACGTAACTTAAAAACTCCGACACTGGATCATGCGCATGTGCTAAGGCAACCAAAGCACCAATAAGCGCAATACCTGAAATTGCATTTGTTCCTGACATTAATGGTGTATGAAGCTGAGAAGGAACTTTTGAAATCAACTCAACACCTAGCCAACTTGCTAACAAAATACCAAAACATAACCAACCATAATCCATACAAAGCACTGTAAATATTTCTTTACAAAATGGAAGCATAAAAAGTATCTTTTTTACATCCCCTTACCAGATTATTACCTAGCAAAACAAACAAATACAAATTGTTCCAAAACCTCATATTCACCCATAAAAACCAATTTTAAAAATCTAATATTTTCATACATTTTTCCTATTTCCAATGCTACCCATTCTGATTTTTCATCCTCATGCAACCACTTTACTTGAACATTTTTCTTTATAAGGAAATCTAATACATTTCTCTTACCTGTATATGTTCGATCAAAAAAATGAACACACCTCCATTGATTGTCTTCTGTACTATTATTGATTTTAATCCATAAACCTTCTTCTGTTAAACGAACACCTAATGACTTTTGTATATATGGAACAAGTTTTCTATACACCGATATCATTTCATTTCGTTTCTTTATACCACAATTCAATGATTTTAAAGGAAAAGCGAAAAGTAACCCTAAAAACAGCCCTAAAATTGACAAGGATAAAAAAACCTCTAAAAACGTATATCCAAAATCATCTTTCCTTTTATTTTTCCGCATAAAAATCGATTTTCTTCTAAAAATAACATTGACCTAAAACGTTTTTCAATATTTTATTAATAATAAATAAAAAATTATAAACTTATGAATAAAGCTGAATTAATTCTTGAAATTCAAAATAAATTAGGTGAAGGTGCAACAAAAGCTTGCGCCGAGCGTGCTTTAGATGCTGTTTTAGAATCTTTTAAATCTGGCATTAAAAAAGATGGCGCTGTACAACTTGTTGGCTTTGGAACTTTTTCTATAACAGAACGTAAGGCTCGTCAAGGCGTTAACCCACAAACAGGTAAACCTATTCAAATTGCAGCCTCTAAAACTGTAAAATTTAAGCCAAGTGCTCAATTTAAAGGCATTTGCTAACATTTAGGAGAGGATTTCCCTCTCCCCAATATCTTCAAAACGAGCATCGATAGAGAATTACCATACATGAAATACACATTATTAGATGAAGCAAAAAAAATTGTTCCTAATCCGGATATTTTAATCAATTTGATTTCAAAACGAGTCAAACAATTACGTAACGGTTCAGAACCTCTCGTTCATTCTCTCGAAAAGCTAAGCTTAGAGGATATTGCGTTACGTGAAGTTATTGAACACAAAATTACAGCCGATTTGTAATTTACAGTGAAACATAACTCTAACGAAAACACTAAGACAATTTTCAATCGAAAATTGTCTCATGACTTTTTTATTGGGAAAAAATTTGAAGCTGGAATCGTCCTTCAAGGAACAGAAGTAAAATCCTTACGGCAAGGTAATGTTACATTGACAGAATCATTTATTCGCCTAGATCGTTATGGTCATCCTGTTTGGATGAACGCTTACATTAATGATTATAAATTTGGTACCACAAATAATCACGAGCCCTCACGTTCTCGACTTTTACTTTTAAACAAGCGAGAGATCAATGAACTTCGAGGAGCACTTGAACGAAAAGGAGAAAGCATTTTCCCTGTAAGATTATATTTTAAAATGGGGTTAGCAAAATTAGAAATTGCTATTTGCAAAGCAAAAAAATTATACGATAAACGTCAAGATCTCAAAGATCGAGCAGAACGGCGTGAAGCAGAACGTTGCTTTCGTCAACAATTAAGATGATCCACGTTGTATTATTCAGACCTGAGATCCCTCAAAATACCGGTAATATTGGACGCTTATGTGCTTGCACATGTACCCGATTGCACTTAATTCATCCATTAGGATTCTCCTTATCCGACAAATACATAAAACGAAGCGGTATGGATTATTGGCAATACCTAGACCTAAGAGAACACATTAATTGGGAAACATTTCTAAAATCTTCCGACCGTCCTAATCGCATCTGGTTACTATCGACCCACGCAACTCAAAATTATACAAATGTAAAATTTCAAGATGGTGATGGTATTCTTTTTGGAAGCGAAGGAGCTGGTTGTCCTGATTATATCCATAAGGAACTTGCAGATTATCGGTTAACAATTCCAATGCCACATCCTCAAGTACGATCATTAAATCTTGCAACAAGTGTTGGAATCGTTCGTTACGAAGTTTTTAGACAATGTGGTCGTTAACAAATAAAAATATTAAATTATGAAAAATAAATTATTAAAAGCATACATCATTTGGGCTGTAGGTTTTAGTTTTTATCTATACCAATATTTCATCAAAGTTATTCCTAGTGTCATTACACAAGATTTAGAAGCAATATTCTCAGCAACAGCAGCACAAGTTGCAACCTCTGTAGGAATGTTTTTACTTATATATGCTCCAATGCAATTAATTGTAGGTACATTATTCAACACTTTTGGGGTTAAAAAAATTTTTATTCAAGCATGTATACTTTTAATTATAAGTTGCTTGTTACCACTCATTCACACAAACACTATATTTTATTTTGGCTTAGGTCGAGCTCTCATGGGCCTAGCTTCCTCTTTTAGTTTCGTAGGCGTTATGTATCTATGTACAGTACATTTCCCAAAAGAAAAATTAGCGATGCTTTCTGGATTAACCTCTGGTTTAGGTGTTTTAGGCGCCATTTGTGCACAAGGTTTCCTCCCTCAAATTAAAGGGAATTATGGTTATAATAACATTTGGCTTATCTCTATATTATTAGGAGCTGTTGTTCTATTCCTCATTTTTAAATTTATCCCTCAAGATTTGAAACACACACCAGATAATAACAATACGATTTGGCAAAAATGCAAACACGATTTAGGAATTATTGGCAAACAATGGACAAATTGGAACATCGGGGGTATTGCTGGAACACTCTACATGCCTTTTGCAGTATTTGCTGACTTCTTCAGCCTTCCTTATTTCACAAAAATCTGTCATTTTTCGGATACTCAAGCTGCAATTTTAGTTGCTCTGCTTAATCTAACTTGGGCACTTAGTTCACCTATTGTTGGTTGGATTTCCGACAAGTACAATGCACGGAAAATGCCACTTGTCCTTTGTGGATTTACAACCTCAATTTGTTTTACCCTGTTATTAGTTATGCCTCAAGCTTCCTTTACAACAACAGCGTTCATATCTATTCTCATTGGAATTTGCTGTGGAGGTCAAGCAATCGGGTTTGTAGTAGGTGTAGAAAACAATCCCACAGAAATGCATGCAAGTTCAATCGCATTCATTAACATGATCATTATGGGAGCTTGTGGTTTAACACAAGTCATTATCGGACATATTATCAATTATTGCCATCAAATATACCCTATAACATTTTCATATCAAATTGGATTGGGATTCATCAGTATAACAATACTGGCAAGCACAATTGTCTTTGCGCTAAAATTTAACTCAAGTAATTAACACTTGATGATATTTAGCAAATCATAAAAATAATTACAGGAATATTCTGCAATTTTATTTGAATTTCCCAAAAAAATTGTATGAATTCCTGCATTTTTACCAGATAAAATATCACTATTTTTATCTCCAACCATCCAACAATTAACAGGATCTAAACAATAATCATTGAGACATTCCAAGATAAACCTAGGGGATGGTTTCCGATAAACATCTGGATTATCAGGCGTACCCGTTGATATACAAACACGATGGAAAAATCTATTATCTACGCCCAATAATTTCAACATTCGCTGATTACAAGCATCAACCGATTCTATAGTAAAATAGCCACGTCCGACACCACTTTGATTGGTAAACAAAAAGAATAACCACCCTTTTTGCTTAAAAAAACTCAATGTTGCTTTTACTCCTGGCAAAAGCTCAACCTTATCTGGATTAGATAAATAATCACAGTCTTTTATAAGTGTACCATCACGATCCAAAAATAAAGCAAATTTATCACTGCACATAATCCAACAATTCTTGTGGCGTTACCGATGCAGTTCCCAATTTTCCAACAACCACTCCAGATGCAATATTTGCAAAAATAGCCGCTTCTTCCAAAGATGTATTTAAACAAAATGCTAATGTTAATGCAACCAAAGCGGTATCTCCTGCACCAGAAACATCAAAAACCTCTTTAGTTTGTGTTGGGAAAATTTGCCCCTTTGACTTCGAATCCATAATCGCAATACCTTCATTACCCAAAGTAATTGCTAAATATTTTGCAGATTGTTGACTTAAAATTTTTTCAGCAACTTCTTGCAATGGGAAACATTGATGCGGTAATAATGAAAAACCACTCATTTGCAAAGCTTCACTTCGATTTGGCTTCAATAAATCAACACCACTATAATTCAAGCCATGACTCGGTTTAGGATCAACACTTAAGAAAAATTTATGTAATTTCTTTAATTCAACCAAATAATTTATTAATCCTTGAGAAATAGTACCTTTATTGTAATCAGATACGATAACAGCATCAAAATGATTTATATTTTCTTTTAAAAATATCTGAATATACTCCACCTGATTTGCACTAAAAAAGCGCTCTCTATCTAACCGACACAACTGTTGATTGCGTACTACAACTCTTGTTTTTACAATACTGCTAACATCTTTACGGAAATTACTTGAATCAATAGAAATTGAAGCAGCTTTCAACAGTCCTTGCATCGTGCTCCCTGGTTCATCTACCCCCATAGGCCCCACTAAAGTAACACGACATCCTAGCTGACTTAAATTTAAAGCAACATTACAAGCTCCTCCCAAACGATAAGTATCTTTATCGATATTAACAACTGGCACAGGTGCCTCAGGCGAAATCCGATGCACATCACCCCATATGTAATGATCTAACATGCAATCACCAATCACTAAAACATTTAATGATGGAATTTTTTGTAATAATTTATTGATTTGACTTTTACCAAATGAAAACATGATGATGTTACTATGCTAAAGTTTTGCCTTAAATTTTTTATTTCGTCAATCGTAGTTTTTATTTTTATACCTTTTGGATATAGCCAAAATCAAAAAAACATCTATTATTTCTCTCTTAAAAAAAAATCATCTATCTCCAAACTTAAACAACCAACATTCTCTTCCTCACTTGAAACCCCTTGTTGGCCTACCCTCAATCAAGCTTTTTTAAAAAACGAACCTTTAGAAAATTACATACAACCAACGGCTAGTGGTAATATTATTTCAGGGACCTACGGATGCGTACGAAACAATGGTCATCGCTTTCATGAAGGCATAGATATCAAATCTACTCAACGCAACCATCGTAATATTCCTCAAGACAAAGTCTTTGCAACATTATCTGGAAAGATTGTTTATATCAACCAAAAGGCAGGTTTGAGCAGCTACGGGCAATATATTGTCTTAGAACACACTGAAAAAAATTTACATTTTTATACTTTATACGCCCACCTTGCCTGCATAGAAAAAAGTCTTACTATAAATCAATATGTTAAACAGCATCAGTGCCTTGGTCAAATAGGTAATACCTCATGTTCACGTATTCCTATGGCTCGTGCACATTTACACTTTGAAATCGGATTAAAATTAGGTAACGAATCAACTTTTTCTCAATGGTACGCTAAACAAAAGTTTCCGACAAAAAATAAGCACGGTCAATGGAATGGATTAAATCTTATTGGGCTTAATCCATTAGACTTCTTAAAATCAAACCTATCTTTCTCTGAATTTATAAAACAACAACCAAAAGCTTTTGCATTAGCCATATCATCCAATAAAACACCTGATTTTATTCAGAAAAATCAAGCACTATTAGTCAATGCCTTACCCAAGAGTAAAATCTATGGCTGGGAAATTACTTTTAATTGGGTTGGAGTTCCCATCCAATGGATCCCTATAAACCATCCATTGAAAGAAAAAATCACTCTAAAAAGTTACAATAAAACTGAACTTTTACGATTAGGCAACCGTCATACCCTCGAATTTAACCCAAAAGGCCGCCCATTTATTGGAATAATACTACAACGCCAATTGTTTGAGCTTTTTGGAGAAAATTTTCAGTTTTAGAGATAATAAAAAGAAACTAATTCTCCGTATTTAGCCACAACTTTACTGCGCGAATGAACCTCAAAAATAACTTTCTGCTCAAACATATT
>CAKUXH010000035.1 GCA_934700265.1 uncultured Opitutales bacterium | reverse complement strand
ATTAGGAACGTTTTTTTTATTAAATGAGTGACATGGCTAATAATCTCTCTGTTCAGGCTTTGAAAAAGTTGGAAAATGGTTCAACATTTGAAATCATTGCAGTCGTTCGAAGAATTGCAAAAAAGACTAGTAAGGTTGGTAGTTTATTTTATCAAATAGAAGTAGGTGATGCAATAGATTCTTTTAGTTTTAATTGTTTTGATGGAAATCCTGGCTTTAAATTTTTTCAAAAGGTGCCTGTAAAGTGTCCTCAAATTGTAAAATTACAAGGAATTATTGATTTTTATGGGGATAAGCTGAGTCCTAGAATAAAAACAATAGAAGACATTATAGGTGATGATTATAAGGTATGGTTGGATAAGCTTGTTGAAAGACCAGATGAAACTTTAGATGGGTTAAAAGCGGATTTAGATACATGTGTTCAACAAATACAGTACAAGGCGTTAAGGGCAACAGTTTTACAGGTATTTAAAGATTTAGGTTCTGGTTTTTTTGATAGTGTTGCTGCTGTTTCAATGCATCATGCATATATTCATGGGTTGTTAGAACATACGGTGCATGTTGCTAAAGTAACGCAAAAAATGTTGGAATTGTATCCGGAGGTAAATGCTGATTTAGCTATTGCAGGAGCTTTATTACATGATGTTGGTAAGGTGTTGGAATATCATTATAGTGCAATAGAAGGTATTGATCGGACACCTGTTGGACGTCTTCAAGGCCATGTGGTTTTAGGATATCGATTGGTTCGCAGTGCTGCTTTGCGCCAAAAATTGCACCCTGCTTGGTTGGAACGTTTGGAGCATATTATTTTATCGCATCAAGGAGAACCTGAATGGGGAGCTGCTGTATACGCAGCAACTCCGGAAGCTGTTTTGGTTGGGTTAGCAGATAATTTGGATGCAAAGATGGCTATGGTGCATCATCAATTGAAAAAAGCTTTACCAGAACAAATTTTTTCTGATTTTGTGGTAGGGCTTCAAAGTAAAGTTATGACCCAAACATTGCCAGATCCAGACAAGGAAGAATTATTTTTTGAAATTTAATAAAATTTTTTTATTTTTTATAAAAAATATTGTTTTTAGCTTTACAATGAAGAGCTAATATTTTTCACTATTTATACATTATGCAAAAGACTAGAAAATCGATTGCTAAAAAGTTTAAAATTACAGCTACAGGTAAGGTGATCTTTCGTAGACCAGGTTATCGGCATTTTTTGCGCCATAAGTCCCCTGCTCGCTTGCGTAAAGCGACAAAGGATTTGTGCTTGGATAATGCTAAGCAGGTCAGCACGGTAAAAGATGCTATGCCTTTTGCTTAAATTTAGACGGAACATAAATTGCTCGGCGTAGGGTATTTAACGACGACCTTACCTCGGCCCAAAAGATAGAATATAGATTATGACAAGAGTAACAAATGGTGTTGCAACAAAACAACGTCGTAAGCGGATTCTAAAGCAGACAAGAGGTTATTTTGGAAATAAATCTCGTTTATTTAGATATGCACATGATGCCTTTTGGCGTGCGGGTGCATTTGCTTTCCGTGATCGTCGTAAAAAGAAGTCTGAATTTCGTCAGTTATGGATTGTGCGTATCAATGCAGCTTGCCATGTGGCAGGAATTTCTTACAGCCGTTTTATCAATGGTTTAAAGAAGTTAAATATTGAATTAGATCGTAAGCAATTGAGTGAGCTGGCTATTCGTAATGAGGCTGGATTTAAGGCTTTAGTTGATAATGTTATCAAAACTCTCAATAAATAGTAATTTATGGACACGTTTGAACAGGTTAAATATGACGCATTAGGTGCAATAAATGTATGTACAAATGTGTCCTCTTTGCAAAATGTAAAAACTCAGTATCTTGGGCCTAAAAGCCAGATAATGGGGATTTTGAAAGGCTTAAAAGACTTGAGCCGTGAAGAGAAAATTATTGTAGGGCAGAAGGTTAATGCAGTTAAGGCAGAGCTTGAGGCTGCGATTCTGACTAAGAATAGATTGCTTCAAAATCAAGAACGTTTAAATAAATTAGGGGATAAAATAGATCCTAGTTTAATGACGACGTATGCGCAAATGGCACCTTTACATCCATTAACGCAAACACGTCAAAAAATTCTTTCAATTTTTAAACAATTAGGGTATTCAGTTGCTGAAGGTCCTGAGATTGAGACAGAATGGTTTTGTTTTGATGCTTTAAATGTTCCTCAAAATCATCCTGCGAGAGCCGGACAAGATACTTTCTTTTTTAATTCGAATTTTAAAAGCGCTACCACAGCGAAAAAATCTGAGGAAAATTATATTTTAAGGACGCAAACTTCTACGGTTCAAATTCGTAGTTTTGCTCAACATAAGCCTCCATTTAAAGTGGTGTCGCCAGGACGTGTTTTCCGTCGAGATACAGTTGATGCAACACATAATTTTAATTTCCACCAAATTGAAGGTTTATGTGTTGATAAAAATATTTCTATTGTTGATTTAAAAGGTACATTAGATTATTTTGTTCAAAAGTTTTTTGGTAAAGCTTTTAAAACTCGATTACGTCCAAGCTTTTTCCCATTTACAGAACCAAGTTTTGAAATGGATATTTTTGTTACGGATTTAGGTAAATTCCATAATACTTGGATTGAAGTATGGGGGTGTGGTATGGTCAATCCGAATGTATTAAGAAATGTTGGATTGGATGCAGATGAGTGGCAAGCTTTTGCATTTGGTTTCGGTGTTGAACGTCTAGCAATGTTGCTTTATGGAGTGGAAGATATCCGTCGGTTTTATCAAAATGATGTTCGATTTTTAAGCCAATTTTAGTAGGCTTGCATATTGTTTTGCGACTATTAATCTTATTTTGAAGTTTTGTTTTAAGTACATAGAGGTTTTTTAAAATTTTTGTAGGATTGTTTTATTGTTAAAAAGGCAGTTTTTGCCCTTGACATTAATACTTGAAGTTGATCATTATCATTTTATGAATCGTTTTTCATTGTGCGGCATTGGAGTGGCTGCAGTTTTGTTAGGTGGTTGTCAGACGACCAAGGTTGGACCAAATGCGCTTCGTTCTTTTCATGGAGCTTATAATCAGGCGATTACGGCAACAGCTGAGGAGCAATTGTTGCAGAATATTGTTCGTTTGCGTTATCGTGATAATCCTGTTTTCGTTGAAGTGGGTGAAATTACTCAAACAAACAAGTTAGTTGGAAAAGGTTCATTTGGTTTTGATAAAATTATCATGAATGCTGACAAAGCCTATGTAGGTACTTCTAAAAACTCGATGGGGCTTGATAGTGAAAATTCATCTATCATTAAAATTCAGCAATTAAAGGGGAAAGAGTTTGTGCGGAAGTTGTTAACCCCCATTCAACCAGCAATTGTATGGTCTATGGTTGAAAGTGGTTGGCGTCCAGAACGTGTTTTCAATTTATGCGTAGAACGTATTAACGATTTGTATAATGCTCAAACTGCGGGTGGTCCAACACCACGTTTTGCTCCTGAATATAAAAATTATTATCGGTGGACAGAGTTGTTTACACGCCTCTATAGAGGTCATGTTATAAACTTTGGGGATAAGCCAGGAACAAATTTCTCAGATATGCATATGGTTTTAAAATCAGATCCTGTCTTTGCTAAGGAAATTGCAGAATTTAAGGCTTTGGCGGGGTTAAAGAAGGATGCAAATTGGTTTAAGATAAAGGATAATTTTGTTGATATGTCTCCTTCTAAATTGACGATTCGTTGTCGTACATTATTATCTATGTTTTTCTTCTTATCCCAGGGGGTTGATGTACCTCAAGCTGATAAAGATAGGGGATTAGTAACAACGACTAAAAATTTAGATGGTTCTGTTTTTGATTGGTCTGACATATCAAACCGTTTGTTAAATGTTCATTACTTTGAAGGTAAGGTTTGTCCAAAAGGAGTTTATGTTGCTTGCCAGTATCGCGGTAAGTGGTTTTTTATAAAAGATGATGATTCAGAATCTAAAGCAACATTTTTGTTGATGTCTCAAATCTTTACATTGCAATCAGCAGCAACATACAAGCAAACATCACCAACGTTGGTTGTGTCGGGTTCTTAATTTATTTTAATAGGTTATTCATATTATAAGGGATTCGTAGGAATCCCTTTTTTAGTGGTTAGTTAATTTTTTGTGATGAAAAAACAGAGAATTTTTTTAAACTTTATAGGAAATTAATAATTATAGTGCTTTTATTGGATTTTGCATTAAAAATTTACGAATAAGAGGGTGGATTTCTTCTTTTGCATCTTCTAAATCATAGTGGCCTGCTTCTTTAAAACAGCAGAGTTGTGCTTTTGGAAAAAATCTATGCCATTGGGCTAAAAATTCAGGGGTGAAGCAAAAATCTTTCATACCCCACGCTAATAAACATGGCTTTTGTTCAAGTAACCATAGATTATCTTCAATTTGTTTTAAAGTATTATAAGAAGGATGTTTTGTATCCATAGGAATATCTTGAACGAAAGCATTAACAGCTATTCGGTTTTTTGCAGAATTGTACGGATATAAGTACCCCTCTTTTGTTTCTTTTGTTAATCCATGTTTTGCGGCCATCCAGGTAGCAGCCTTAGCAAAAATATTCAGATATTTTATACTCCATTGTCCTAAGCCAGGGATCCTACATAAACCTATACGCAAAGGCATTTTATTGGATAAAAAAGCACCTGAATTTAAAATTGTTAATGATTGAATGCTTGCAGGCCATCGGGTTGCTACACCCATTCCAATGGCACCTCCCCAATCATGAACAATCAAATGAAAATGTCCGATTTTAAGAGTTTTAAGCCAGTCAATTATATTTTCAATATGTTGCTTTAGGCAGTAATTGTAGTTTTGTGGTTTATCCGATAGTCCGCATCCAATATGATCGGGAACTAAACAGCGGTACATAGGCTTTAGATAACCAATTATGTTGCGATAATAAAATGACCAAGTTGGGTTTCCATGCAACATTATAACAGCTTCGCCTGAACCTTCGTCAAGATAGCTCATATTAACATTTTGACCGCTTAGTTTAAAATTGCGCGGACTAAAAGGGTAAAGATGTTTCCAAGACATGATGATTTATTTTTGCCACATAAGACCTAGCATTAATGTACTAAGTCCGCTTCCTATTCCTAGGAGTAGTATTTTTTCACCTGTTTTTAAAAGTTGTTGTTCATTTGCTTTACAAAGTGATAAAGGTAATGCAACTGAACCAGTATTACCAAGTGTCGAATAAGTTGAAAAATCTTTAGTGATGTCTAAACCTAAAGCTTTGTATAATTTACGTTGGTGTTGTCGACCTACTTGATGAGTAATAATATGGTCAGGGGTTGTTTCATCCCAAAACATATTATTTTTGAAGGTTTCCCAAGCTTTTTCTGCTAATGTAATTCCTGCATTAAGTAGGGCTGGTGCATCTGTTTGCATAACAAGGTTTTGATTTGTTCCATTTCCTTCACACAGACTGCTTGAATCTGAATGCGTACATGCAATTCCCCCCAATAATAATGGTTTAGGGGAAGAAACATCTTTTGCATGTTTTAGTAAAACAGCTACTGATCCAGAACCGATGGTTAAATTGGCAAAGTAAGATTTAATTGTTTTTCGGGATAGCGTTATATCGTTGTTTAAGGTAGAAATAGTGTTAGCTAATAATGAACAGCCATTTTCTCCTGAGACGATGAGTACAGAACGTGCTGTACCGGCTTCAATCATCGATGCGCCTACAATTATAGCATTTAGAACACTTAAACATGCATTAGAAAGGTCAAAAATTTGTGTTTTCTCAGAAAGTTTTAATCCTTTATGAACATAAGCAGCAGTTGCAGGTTCTAAACGATTTCGACAGACGGAGGCGTGAATTAGAACATCAATCTCGTCGGGATTTATTGAGTTTTCTTGCAAGAGTTTTTTCCCAGCTTTTATGGCTGCATCAGAGGGTAAGCAATTTACAGTCCAATGGCGACGCTCTTGAATACCTGTCATTAATTCTAAGCGACCTTTCGATAGTTTTAGTCGATGGTACAAAGGAGATAAAGCTTCTTCTATTTTTTCTGAGGACCAAACTTCTTCTGGCAAAGCATAGGCCATTGCCTCTATAACAACACTCTTAAAATGCATGAACTTGAAATTTTATGGTCGGGACGATAGGATTTGAACCTACGACCTCATGCTCCCAAAGCATGCACTCTAGCCAGACTGAGTTACGTCCCGAATTATGTATTTAAAAGTAGAGACATGGTGGAGAATGTCAATTGTTTTTTATCGAAAATATTTAAGGGCTAATTCTTTGATAAAAAAAGCTTATGTTCTTGCATTGTTATTTCTATATAACCTAGCGTGCATAATAGGTTCGAAATAACCAACTTCCATTCACTGTTAGAAATGGCAACGCATGTAAACCACAATGCGCAAAGACATAAACAACCCTGAGGAATAGCGCGATTTATGTTTGGCTTGCTGATTATTATGTATGGAATCCAGCAGATAAGTGGTAAAATCCATAGGGCTTCGAAACCTGCTGCGAGGCCTGCATGGATAAAACCTAGGCAGATAAGAAAGATTGGTTCATGAAGAAGTGTAACAAAAAAAGGAGTTAAAGATATATTTTCTCGCATATTTTTGAAGGTAATTGCCCAGTTTTCTTGAGATATATTTGTTTGTGGATTTAATCGATATGATAATAAAAGATTGGCAAAACCAAAACAAAAACTAGATATGAAGTCGATAAAGAGTTGATGTGTCATTGCAATAAAAGCGACGATAAGGCATGCATATCCGATGATTTCAAGTCCAATAAATTTTTTTTGACCAAGGTAAATTAGAATATTATTTTTTACAGAAGCATATTGGTTGGCATAAGCTTTTAAAAATATGCTTAAAGTGAGTGCACCAATAACGATGAAAAAAGCTAATGTACTATTTTGTGAAAATAAAAACGCATTTGCAATTGCAAATAAAATGCCTGGATCCTTAAAGAACCTGAAAAATTGGAAGACGCGTTGCAATATCATATATATATTATTTTACTTTATAGGCTTACAAATGCAAGGAAAATTTAAATATTGCCTGATAAATAAGATAAATTTGGTGGCTTTAATAAAATGTGCCTGCAAATAAAATATTAATTAAATTTATTAATTAAATTATTGCAGACACATCATTAATTTTTGAACTTAATGGAATTACCTTTTCCCAGCTTCTTGATCTAAGGCAAGTAATGAACAAGTACAATCTTGTGCTAATTTTAATTTTTCAATAAATGTTTGGCAATTGTTTTCTTCTTCAACTTGTTCGTTAATAAACCATTGCAATAATATTTGTGTGGGTAAATCTTCTTTTTGAGTAGCGAGGTAATAAGCTTCGTGAATATGTCGGGTGTTTTCTATCTCTAAATCGTAGGCCAACTGAAATGCTTCTAGTGGAGTTTTTAGATAATAAGTTGGGCAGTCAAAGTTTTGTAATTTTACACAGCCTTGGCGTGTTTGGATGTATTCATAGAGTTTCATGGCATGTGTCAATTCTTCCTCATATTGTTTTTTCATCCAGTGGGAAAACCCTACATAAGGTGTTGTGTTTAAAGCTGCAGCTAAACCTAGATAAGAATAGGCGGCTTCAAATTCATATTTTATTTGTTTGTTTAATATATCTTCAATTGCAGTTTCAATTTTCATGCTATTATCATAAGTCGGTTATTTTTTTATGTCATTAAAAAAATTGATGAAAAAATTTTTTTGACCTTATTAAATAATGTGTCAAACTAAAATGTATGATTATAAAACCAAGAGTTCGTGGATTCATATGCATCACCGCACATCCAGATGGTTGTGAGGCTCATGTTCAAGAACAAGTGGATTATGTTCTTTCAAAAGGGTTATTGAAAAATGCACCTAAGCGTGTGCTTATTTTAGGTGCTTCGACAGGGTATGGATTGGCTAGTCGTATTGTTAGCAGTGTAGGTTGCCATGCAGATACTTTTGGCGTTTTTTTTGAGCGCCCTGGGGAGGAAGAAAAACCTGCTTCTCCTGGATGGTACAATACAGTAGCTCTTGAAAATGTTGCAGAAAAATCAGGTGTAAAGTTTTACTCTATGAATGGGGATGCGTTCTCTTCAGAGTTTAAAGCAAAAGTTGTTGAAAATTTACGCAAGACCTTGAGGTCTATAGATTGCGTTATCTATAGTTTAGCTGCACCTCGTCGTACAGATAAGGATGGTAATACATATAAGTCTGTGTTAAAACCAGTTGGACAACCTTTTACAAGTAAAACAGTTAATACAGATAAAGCAGAAGTTTTTGAAACAACCATAGAAGCTGCAACTGATGATGACGTTTTTCAAACAGTAAAAGTTATGGGGGGGGAAGACTGGGAAGATTGGATGCATTTATTGGTTGAAGAAAATCTTTTAGAAAAAAATGCAACCACGATTGCTTATTCCTATATTGGTCCAGAAATTACGTGGCCAATCTATAAGTCAGGAACCATTGGGCAAGCTAAGGCTCATTTGATGAAGACGGCAGAAAAGTTAAATACTTATTTAGCAGAAAAAATTCAAGGGAGGGCTTTAATTTCTGTTAATAAAGCTGTGGTAACACAAGCAAGCTCTGCGATTCCGGTTGTCCCGCTTTATAACTCTGTTTTATTTAAAATCATGAAAGCTAAAGGTCTTCATGAGGATTGTATTGAGCAGATTTATCGTCTTTTTGCGGGACTGTTTGGAAAAGAGCCTTTGTTTCGGGAAAGTAATGTTTGTGTTCGTTTAGATGATCGTGAATTATTGCCAGAAGTTCAAGAAGAGGTTCGTAATATTTGGGCTCAAATTAATACGGATAATTTGCGTGAATTGAGTGATTTTGATGGTTATCAAAAGAACTTTTTGCAACTATTTGGCTTTGAGTATGATGGTATTGATTATGATGCCGATGTCGCTTCTAATCGTCCGATGAAGCATTTGTTAGATTAATGTCAAATCACATTATCGGTATATTATCAGATTTATTGAAAACACAGAGAGCATTGGGGCAGTCTTTGTTTCCACTCTCTGCTTCTGTTTTATCTACATTTCTAAAAAATGTTAGATCAATTTCTTGTGTAGAAGATAATTTGAAAGAGGAAACTACTCCCATGACGACTATGAAAAAGGATGTAAAAATTTCATTCACTTTGCCAGAAGGTAGTAAAGAAGAGCAGTGGTTTTGGCTAAAACAACGTGTATTAAACTGTCCACATTGTTTAAAACACGTGTATCCTGGTAAAAATTTAGTTTTTGGTAGTGGTAATTTGAATGCAGATATTTTCTTTTGTGGTGAAGCTCCTGGGGCTGACGAAGAAGAACAAGGAGAAGTTTTTGTTGGGCGTGCAGGACAATTGTTGACGAAAATTATTGGAGCGATGGGGCTTAAACGTTCCGATGTATATATTGGTAATATTATGAATTGGCGTCCAGAAACACCAAATCGTATTGGTAATCGGCCTCCAACACAAGAAGAAATGCAGTTTTGTTTGCCCTATTTAATTGGGCAGGTGAATATTGTAAAACCTAAGGCTATTGTTGCGTTAGGAGCTACAGCGGTAAGCGGTTTATTAGGATATGATTCGCAGCGTCGTATGCGAGATTGTCGTGGAAATTGGTTTGAGTTTAATAGAATTCCTTTGATGATTACTTATCATCCATCATATTTATTAAGAAATGCAACGAAAGAATCCAAGCGTATCGTTTGGGAAGACATGTTGCAGGTGATGAAATTCCTTGGTATGCCAATATCGGAGAAGCAAAAATCGTATTTTTTGTAAAAAATATTAAAAAAAACTCGAAATGTTCCGATTTATTTGCATGAATGAATAAATTATTGACTTGGATTAGTATGGAACAGGGTGCATTGGATGCTTTTTTAAAAAAATTAGATACAGATGGGCATTTGTTAACTCATGTGCCACGTAAAATTGTTTGGTTGAGCGGTGCGCCAGGAGCAGGTAAAGGAACAAATGAACGTTACATTATAGAATATGGACATTTGTATCCAAGTCCTTTGATTGCCAGTAGTTTATTGCAAAGTCCTGAAATGAAGGAGAAAATAAACCAAGGGTTATTGTTGGATGATTCTACTGTTATTTCTTCGGTGTTTAGTGGACTTCAAGATCCTATTTATAAGGATGGGGTTGTTGTAGATGGTTTTCCAAGAACTTTAGGGCAAGCGTATAG
>CAKUXH010000034.1 GCA_934700265.1 uncultured Opitutales bacterium | reverse complement strand
TTTGGCACTTCCAGATCATTGTATTCTTTTAGTTTTAAAACATAAATTTAGATCTAAAATTCCTGCAGCACGAGATATTATCCTGGGAGGGGATTGTGTCATTGCTGCCATCCGAAAAGATCATCGAGAAAAACTTATTCACCTATTAACCCACAAAACAACAATCGCATAATGAAGCCTTTATACCATCCGTTATCGCTAGGTTTTTCTATTTTAACGCTTGGTTTTTCATTATGTACCTTATGTGGTTTTTATCTTTTTAATGAAAATATCCAAAAATGGATTCCCTGCATCATATTATCTGGAATATTAATGCTTATTTTTGCCCATAAAGCAAAAAAACAAAAAACCTCTATCTTCAAAAGGGAAATCTTACTTACCACAGGACTCCTTTGGACACTAACTACCTTGTTAGGGGCATTACCCTATTTCCTTATTTTAAATTGCGATTTTTACACAAGTGTTTTTGAATCAATTTCAGGGTTAACAACCACAGGAGCATCTGCACTAGAAAACATTGAAAAAATACCTCGTAGCCTCCTTTTATGGCATTCTTTATCCCAATGGCTCGGAGGTTTAGGCTTTGTTATTTTCTTTATTTCTATTTTAGGAAACTCAGATTCTAACAGTAAAAAATTATTTGTACAGGAAACTACATTTTCTTCAGATTCTTTTTCTTTATATAATTTAAGAAAAAATATTTCATCTGCCTTAGGTGTCTATTTTTTATTAACACTTATTTGTTTTTTTTCGCTAATATATTTTAAACTACCCTATTTTGATGCAATCTGTCATACATTAACAACGGTATCAACAGGAGGTTTTTCTATCTATAACACAGGCATTTCTCATATCCATAATATCAATATCGAAATTGTTCTTATGATTTTCATGTTCTTAGGAGGAATTAATTTCTTATTTTTAACACAAATTTTTACCCCAACAGGCCCTAATATTATTCATAATCATGAATTTCGAACTTACATCCTGCTAATCATTATCGCCACTTCACTCATTTTTTACGCACTACCCCATGAAGGAACCCCTGTGCTAACTTTCCATAATGCTCTGTTTCAAGTAATATCGTTTTGTACAACAACCGGCTTTCATAATTGTGACTTTACGCAATGGCCCCCATTAGCGCTTACCATACTGCTTTTTTTAGCTTTTGTAGGAGGCTGTTCTGGTTCAACTTCAGGAGGTTTAAAAATTTTCAGATTTACTGCTATTTTTAAAATCTTATCTGCTCAATTTGAAAAAATTTTCCATCCTACTATTATAAGATCCGTTAAAATCGATGGAATCTTATGGACAGATAAAAAACAAATAGAAGTTCTACATTTTTTTACACTCACCTACATAATTCTCGCCTCAGGAACCTTAATTCTACAGATAATTACCCCACAATTAGATTTAACTACATCGTTGTCGGCTTCAATCTCATGCCTATCTAATACAGGACCTGGGATAACCTCATCTATTGGACCTTACCAATCATATGTTTTTTTTCCACCTTTAGCTAAATTGCTACTATCTTTATTCATGTTATTAGGACGGCTTGAATTATACGCCATACTTGTTCTTTTAAATAAAAAATTTTGGAAAAGGTTTGAATGAATTTAAAAATTTCTGAAGAATTTCGTAAAAATTTACTAAATTGGTTTAAAATAAATGCACGTATCCTACCATGGCGAACAGAACCCAGTTTATACAAAACCGTATTATCTGAATTTATGCTTCAACAAACTCAGGTAAAAACGGTACTTCCTTTCTTTGAAAAATGGTTAAAACGATTTCCTAATTTTTCAGCTTTGGCCCAAGCAAACCCCGAGGAAGTAATGCATTACTGGGCTGGGTTAGGTTATTATTCGCGAGCAAAAAACCTGCATCAACTTGCAAAAAACATTCAAGATAATCCTCCTACAACAGCAAAAGAATTCATGCAGTACAAAGGAATTGGTGCGTATACATCTGCAGCAATAGCCAGTATTGCATTCAATGAACCAATCGTTGTCATTGATGGAAACGTCATTAGAGTATTATCACGTATTTTTAATCATACGGGAACATTTCCATCAAAAGATGCATCTATAAAATGGTGTGCGCCTTTAGCGCAAAACCTTTTAGATAAAACTCAACCGGGAAAATTTAATGAAGCAATTATGGATTTAGGAGCACTTATCTGCACTAAAAATAATCCAGACTGTATCAACTGCCCACTTAAAAAAATTTGCTTAGCCTTTCAAAATAATACTGTAATTTTATGCCCTCAATTTATTCAACCTAAGCGAAATAAAAAAACAAAAAAACGGCTATGGTTCTTACATGAACATCAAATTTTACTAGAAAAATCAAAAATTGGTAATTTATTAGAATTACCCGAATTATCTTCTGAAATAAATTCTTTTCTAAAATCTACTCATCTTATTTTTTCAGGGAAAAGAAGCATAAGCACAACAGATTATACCGAAGAAATTTATCAAGCCACCTTTGAAGGTATACAGTGTTTAACACATCCCGTTTTTAAAGCTTATACTTTTTATCCTATTAAAGATTTAGATAAATTATCACTCAGCGGACCCCATAAACGCTGGATAAAAAATATTTTAAAACTTATGCCAAATAAATAAGCAACTTCTTCGATTCACAAAATTTATGCTTAAAAAACACTTCTAAATCTAAACATTGTAATTTTGATTTCAACCAAGGAGCTAATAATGTTTTCAAATCCCCTCCAGTCCAATAAATAATCGAACCTTTTTTACCATTCAAATATGGACGTACTAATTTTACAAAATCAGAAAATGCAGTCACACCTCGTCCAACAATAACATCATAATTAATATTCAAATTTTCAACACGATCGCAAATAACATCTACGTTATTTAAGGACAGCTTTTCTACCATATCTTGGACAGCAGTAATTTTTTTATGAATAGAGTCCAATAATGTAAAGTGAATTTTTGGAAACAAAATAGCTAAAGGAATCCCAGGAATTCCACCACCAGTACCAACATCTAATATACTTTCAACACCCACAAAATTACGTAAAGATATTGAAGCTAATACTGGCAGGATATGCTTTTCTTTTACAAATTCCGTATCTTTTCTTGAGATCAAATTAATTTTCAAATTCCAATCTAACAATAAATCGCAATACTTATTTAAAAGAAACCACTGATACTCTGAAATTTCAGGGAAAAAAGACTTAAAACGTTCCATTAAATAGAGAATTTATCATTTCGTGACTCAACAACACAAGCATGAAAAACAGTTTTGTTATTGGCAGGCACAATATCAAATGGAGAAAACAACCGTTTCAAAAAATATTCTGATCCCTCTTGTAAAACCTTTCGAAGACAAAATTGCCCAGGTTCCGGCTCTACAAGAACAGCTTGACCATCTACAATTTTATCATTTGGCGTTAAACGATTTAAAACTAAAGTACTTCCTTCTCCAAAAATTGGGAAGCAAGCTACAGGCGATTTTAATGCAAAAGAACCTGCATTAAGATTTTTTTCTGTTTTAATCCAATCTATCAATCCCGAGTTATCTAATTTTTTATAAAAAAACTGATTTAAATAATCCCAACCAATCACTGGAATTGTACTTGTTTTACTATGATAACCATTCGAATTTAAAACAAGTAATTCTTGCCCTAAAACTTGTTCTAAACTTATTTCAAAAAATTGAGCGAGTGCCACAAGCGTACTGACTCGTGGATCTGTTGTTTGCCCAGTAAGCAAACGATTTATCGTTGTTTGTGGTAAATTCACCCTTCGGCATAAATCAGCTTCTGACATCTTTTCATGTGCCATAAGCTGACGTACAACTTTCCCAATTGGAAAGCTAACATCTTTTACCTCTTTCTCGGGTGAAACCATGGCTAATAGTTTCAATAAAAAAATGCCAAAAGTAAAGCTATTTTAATAAAAAACTATTGAACTGATGCAATAAATGTTAAAAGAATAAAAAAATAATCATTTTTTGGTTGATTTATTAAAAAAACTATTCACACTTATATTTAGTTTTTGTGCAAAACGTAAGGTCCTTGATAAAAGCAAGGTGTTCGTTAAAAGCAAAGAGTGTCCTACAGTGGGTGCGTAGATTTTTGCAAGTGGTCTGCGCACCTTCTTTTTATGTAAATTTTTATAATAATATTACAAATTTTGATTAACTGCTTCTATCGATTTTTATCAGAGCTATTTTCCAATTTACTTAAAAATTGAATACCATTTGGATAAGCTCCTAAAAGGAATTTTTCGTTTTCATAAGATACTACAAGCAAAAACTGACGATTCCCTAATGGTTTCGTTTCAAGAATTTCCAACTTTTTTACTTGTTTCCCTTTTAATCGAACAGAACAAGTTGCCCGTTTGCAATATTTGTATGCAAAAGCTACAGCAACAATAAATAAGATAAGCCCTAACAATTGTATACTTAAACCCAACAAATCGTTCGAAGTCAATCCTTGTGTAACAATAGTTGATGCATGAGCAAAAAATATCATTTTTCTTCCTTTTTATGAGATTCTAACATCTTTTTTACACGAACCCCTAAATGATCATCAACAGTAACCACTTCACCTAAGGCAACAATTTTATTATTTACAAACACCCCCACTAAATCTTCTGATTTTTCTTTAAGCTGAACCACAGATCCAGGTTCCAAAGCAACAATTTCCTTCATTGGCAACGAACAACTTCCCAATCGAACATAAACATTTACATTTACATCCCACAACAAGTCCAAATTTTGATTACTCTCCTCGCTCATTATATTTTTCTCCAACATTAAAAATAATTCTTCCAGATTCTATTCCTAAAATTCCAATAAATTTTGAAATACCATTTGCTTTTAAAACCGTACGTTCCAACGTATTCATTGAAAAATCTAAAACCGTACCCTCTTTCCAAGACATAAAGTCTTTCACAGAAACTTCTTTTTCCCATTCTGCTGTTACAGGAACATCAATGTTTTTATAAACATCTCGCCAGAAACATTTTTTTCTATCTTCCTTAGGATCTAATTTACTTCTCTCCTCACGGAATGCTAACAAAACTGGCTCAAGAATAGTACAAGGAATTGCAAATCCACAATTAAACTTATTTTCTTCCAAAGACCAATCTGATATTTGCGAAAAATAAGTTTCAAGTGGCTTGTTAGATTTAGGAATAAACCGAAGCCCTAATTCTATTCCCAATACTTTCAAATTTTTTATCTTAATATCTGTATAAATATTCTTAGCAAAATGATCCAAACATCCTTCAATAAACTGAAGAAACAAACTTTTTTCTATTGCAGTCAGGGGACGAGGCTCAAGCTTTTCCTTTCCAGTCCCTCCTAATAACTTTCGAACAATTTCTAAAACTAATAATGTCGGAAATGTCCAAAAGCCAATGTTGCCACGCTGCACATCCCCCAATAAAACTACTACGATGGGTTCTGATACACGTTTAAAAAATTCCGAATGGGACTCAACTTCAAAATGAACAAGACCAAGTTGTATATCTGTTTTTAATGTTAAGGTAAGGTAGGTTCGAAAAGCACGTAACCATTCTTGGTAAATTTGCTGGAAAAAAACAAGCTCTAACGGTGAAAAAAGAGATGGTTCACTAAAATTATAAACAGAAACCTTTGTTTTTTCAACATCAAGTTTTTGGCCATCAAATGACAGAATTACAGATCCATCTTTTACTAAATCTGTACCTTGAGATTCAATCATTTTTTCATCAAAACTATCCTTGTTGTCTGCCATAACTTACTTTAATAATTGTAACATAGTGAAGCTATAATATCAATTACTTTATGATAAATTGTGAAAAAAATAAACTATCAATGTATTTTCCACCCACACCTTCTTCAAATCGTTGTAGTAATTGATTTTTAACAATATTCTTAACGTTAGGATTGTTTAAATCCTCTATCGACAATGCTGAAAATACATCCAAAGTTGTATCGATAAAACGAGCCTCATTCCTTTTCATCAATTCAGAAAAGTTTTCTCCTCTTCCTTCTAGCACTAAACTAACACGTGCATGCCGAACTTGCCCCACTGTTTCACCACCTACGTTACTCATAATATCTTTTATCTCGTAAGTTGTTTTTTCTCCGCCCATATTTTCTAATGATGTTGTCTCCTGAGCAACCGCTTTTTCAGTCATGCTTATCTTACCTACGGTTTGTTCAAACTTATTTTGTAAACGAGGGAACAATATAAACTCAGCTAGTGCAAACGATAAAATCGGTAATAGGACTAAAACCGTTAAGGCCGGACCCCAAGCCGAAGGAACTTTATGTGCTACCGCTGTAGAAATTGAATTTGCATCAGGTATCTCTTCTATTTTTTCAGCACACATGATCGCCTATCGTTTCAAATTAACCACTTCTGTTAAAATTTCATCCGAAACAGTAATAATTCGAGCTGCTGCTTGAAATCCACGTTGTAAAGTAATTGTTTCAGAAAATTCTTTCGTTAAATCGACATTCGACATTTCCAACGTCTTTGAGCGCAAATAACCTATTCCATTTTTCCCTGCCCCAGAATGTTCACCATCAAATTCAAACATTCCAGCAGAATCAAGTCCTGAATACAAACCATCACCTTCATGTATCAAAGATTGTGGATCACGTACATTGGTTAATAATATTGTCCCACCTTTTACCTTCGTACTATTGTCATCGTTAAACGTATAATAAACTTCCCCAACATCACTAATAGAAAAGGCGCTTATAGAAGGGGCTTGGCTCAAAATCACATCATCTTTTATTTTTCCACCGGTTATTGCTTGCTTAACACTCTCAGTTTTATACAATTTTCCTCCCGTAATCTCCATTCCATCTTGATAATTAATCATATCCTCTTGCTTATAGCCAAATTCTACTCTTATATCTCCAATTTCAGGAGCATTTTTATCCTGGTTAACAGTTAACGCTGTAAATTGAAGTCCTTTTTCATCATCATAATCAACCTTAAATGCGGGCATGTGTGTCGAATCGAATTGTAATCCCTGTAAATGATAACCTTGCAAATATGTCACAATATTATTATTATTATCTTTTCTAAAATTCCCAGCACGTGTTAAATAAGTAGTATTTGAAACCCTATCTGTAACTTTAAAAAATCCATTCCCAACAATAGCCAAATCAGTTTCACTTTCTGTACTTTCAAGTGCACCCTGCGCAAAATTGATAGGTGTCCCTCCAACATCAATCCCATTACCTATTTGCATTGAAACCTGATTCGAGTTAGATGTTTCTGATTCAGGGACCGACCGCTGAAGAATTGTACTAAAACTAGGTAAAAACTTCATTTTCGATCCTTTAAAAGCAATGCTATTAACATTACTTATATTATTACTAACAACATCAAAACCCTTTTTAAACCCATCCATTGCGCTGAATGCGGTATTCATTGAATTTAATAGTGCCATTTTACTCTCCTCCCATTAGCTTTATTTCTTTTATTGTTCTAGGACTATATAATTTATCATTTACTAAAATATGCGCATCAGAATTAGGACTAGATATCCCCATAACCTTCCCTATTACACAACCATCTTTAGTATCTAAGACCACTTGTTTACCTAAAATATTTGAATCACTAAAAACGGTCCCTCTATTTGAGTTATTAATGCGAATAACCTCTTTTGGATTGTAAAATTTACCATCAACTTCGATTTTACAGCTAGCCTTACCAATATCTTTAACAGAAGAAACAACGCCTGAAACTTCTTTAGCCATTCCTGAGGGATCTACCGTTTGAATGACAACGTCACACCCCAACATCCCTTGTCCCAACATACTATTCTGGTTGCGAGAAAATAGATCTAAAGATTCAGACAAACGTGCAGATGTTAATGAAGAAATTTGTCCCATCATATCTGAACTATTCATTGGTTCTAATGGATTTTGATTTTGCAATTGTAATACGAGCAACTTCATGAAATCATTACCTGTCAGTTCCTTACAATTTTTATCTTTGACAAGCTCATCTCCAATACGTTTCTGATGGTTTATAACTTCAGTATTGATAGGACGTTCAGAAATATTATTAGATATTGACATATTACTCTTTAATAAAATAAGGATTAGATAAATTAAAATTCCGCATTTCTGCAAAACGTTTTAGTTGCTCCCAATGGTTTAGAATCTGCGTTTTTAGACCATCTGCAATTGCTGAAAATCTAACATCTAAATTATCTTTTGAAACAACAAGTTGACAGTTCAAACTTTCTCCATTTTCTAAATCAACTTTTACATTTAAAGCATTCCTTCTTACACGCTTCAGCTCATCCATTTGATCTGAAATCGCTGCAATTACTCCACTCACAGAGTCCGCATAATTTTGACGAATCTCATCATATTTTTGCACAACAGTTCTAGGTGTTACCAATGATTCTTCCTGCCTAATCCCTAAAGAATCTTGTCGCGAAGATGAAAAGCTATGCTCTAAATTTTCAGACAAAGGTGTACCTAACTCTTGCGACCTACTATCTTCAAACGTTGTATGTTTTTGACAATTTTCTACTTTAAAAGAATTCACTTGTTTTACAGACACAATTCCCTCCTTTTCTTTATCCTTATATGAAGCAGAATTAATGCCAATATTTCGTAAAAAATCTAAATTTTTTGTCTGAACAAATTTATCAAATCCAGCTGGATTATCTTGTGAAAAATAATACGTGTTGCCTATCATCAATTCTTTCGATGGCTTTGAAACAATGCTTACAGAATTATTAGTATTTTTCTTCCCTAACTTTAATAAATCTCCATTGGCTTCTATAGCAACTTCTTCGTTTTCATTATCTTCATTAGAATTTTCATTTATAGAAAAATTTTCCTCCTCATGCAAAATTGGCCGAGTCTCTACAACTAATGGAATATCAGAAATTTCACTTCCATTCTTTTTTTCTTGAGGCGCTGCATTCTCCAGAACCATTTCTGGTATTTTATCATCACAAGAAAGCACAGTTTCCTGAGACACTATTTCCTCACTGAAAACTATTGCTTCCTTGTGAAATTCTTTGGGTAAATCTTGTTTTAAAGGAAATTCATTCACCACCACTTTATTATCTAACTCTTTATCATTAAAAGATGTCAAATATTCCAATAAATTTTCTGTTCCTTTTTCAATATTTTCCTCAGAAAATGTAAGAATATTTTCTTGATATAAAGTTGGCATTTTATCTTCTTCTACTGTTTCAGATAAATTTTCTTTCCTATTAAAAGCTTCTTTTGATTGATCTAAATCATTATCTTTTAAATGTGTTTTTTCATTCAATGCTTGAGAAAAATTTTTAAAATTCTTTTCATTCGATGTTATCGATTTCAACCATTTATCTGCTTTCGCATCAGAAGATTTCGTTTTTTCTTTTATTGGAATTAAATCCTTTATTTGTAATAAATTGTCCATATTATTTTTTTACCTCCTCACTCAAACGGAAACATTCCAACATACGATTAATTTTTACACCATTCTCCTTATCCTTCGCTATATCTTTTGACATAACTTGCAAAATAGCCCCTAACGTCTCAGGAGTCAAAAAATGCATGATTTTGATAACTGACGATTCTTCACTTTCTAAAAAGATTTTGGCAACTGATTCTGGCGTCATATTCGAATAAGACTCTGCTAAAATCTTCAAGTTTTTAACCTCTGCTTGCTCTACTTTTATAAGGCGCTTCTCCAATTCTGACTGTAAAATTTCAATAGACTGCTTTAAAACATTTAAAGCTTCTCGTTCATTTTTTAATTGTACAGCAAGATCATCCAATTGTTTGCCTCGCAAAATTTGTTCATTTTTTGCATTCTCAAGATGCACCAATATGCTTGTAAAATCTTTTACTTGTTTATCCCAAAACTTTACCTTTTCTTCTTTAGCTTTTTTCTGCAAATTTTTTTCTTGCTTCAAATGCTGTTCTTCCAACATTTTCTTAATTTGATTTTGTTTCACAACAATGAATTGGGCTAACCAAAGATTAGTGCGTGTAAACAAGCAAACATTTTGTATTCCTACAAAAAGTAACATTGCAAAAATAAAACAAATCCAATTATTTTTCATTACGCCTTCCTATAATGACTTTGAGCCCAATCATCCCGTTCTTTTGCTTCGTTTGCTTCAAATTTTTCAACAAATTTTATCATTTGTTTTTCTTTAATTTTTTCTAAAACAGCTACATCCTTTTTAGTATCTAAAAAATAATTCAAACGTTTTTTTTCTTCTCTTTTCAAAA
>CAKUXH010000033.1 GCA_934700265.1 uncultured Opitutales bacterium | reverse complement strand
TCCCATATATCTTCATTGGAATAATTTAAATCATTTTCGAGTATGATTTAGGAAGTTGTTTACCACAAAAAGGACAATAATTTATCGTGATGTATGAACTACCTCCATCGTGAATTATAATTCCATATTCATCAAAAACGTCACTATAATAAATTATGTGATCAGCACAGTCAAAAGGAGAATCATGAACATCGCATGTATGTTCTATACGATTTTTCATTTCTTCACAACAATGTTCTACCATTTTAAATACCTATTTTTTTGAATTAAAAATTTATCTACCATCCATTGAGTATTATTCGGTACAATACAGCCTATCTGTTTACCATATTTATCGTACGCAATGATACGATATTTTTCTGAAAATTTTTGAGCTAATTTTTTTGTTTCGCCGTATTCCATAACTTGACCTTCAAGTTCTTGTGCTCTAAGTAGTCTTGGACAAAAAAATCCCTATGAAAAACCGCAACATCAACTATATAATTTGATCTTCACTGGTTATTAAGATGTCATCAGGACACAGTGATTTATCATTAAAATCTGGCATGGCTTCTTGAGAAAATATTTGTAAACTACTCAATTCTATCGTCTCATTAAAACCGGATTCATGAGTAATAAAACCTACACCAAGATTTTTATCTATATAACCTGGTAAAGAGGAGAAATTACCATAAATTTCATGATTTTGAATAAATAAAGTTTTGACTATTTTTTTATAATTTAAGTAATTTAAATGAATTTCTTTGTATTTAACCACTATGTTTTTGATAGGGCTTAGTAGAAAATCTTCTATTCTTCCATTTTCTGACAAGAAAATTAAAAAACCTTCATACGTTAAACAATCACATTTCCCAGAAAAATTTTTAGGTTTACCTAATTTTTTAATGATATCTTCTCGGGTGTCGAAAAAACGTATCGGTCCAACAGATTTAAAAGGTACCAATTCCCAAGTTTCCATAGTTATTTAGCTCCTTTCTGAAATTCTGGTAATTTCTTTGCGTATTCGATAGATTGTTTAAATGCCTCATCATATTTTTTACCAAAATTTTTTCTAAGATCCCAGAAATCCTTGGATAATGCTCCACGATAGTTCCCGGCTTCAATCAAAGCTTTTTGTTCCCTTCGATATAGATCAGGTTTAGACCCTCTTTTATAACTTCCTGTTCTCCAATGATCTTCCGCTTCCATCCAAATGGCAGGTCCTTTATCTCTGGGAATAGAAGAAGCAGAATCAGCTGGTATATGGTGAACTTCACCACCTGTATGGGCTTTACGGACTTCCGCGTAGGAACCGCCTAAAACAGGTTTAGCCTCCGTGACAGTTCTGCCAGTTTGTACTGTTTTTTGTTCGAGCTTTTCGGCTTTTGCAAGTTTTCTTACGACTTTGGCACCTTTACCGATACGACCTACGAAGCCAAGACCACCAAGAGCCATAACTGCTTCTACGGGGTGTTCTTTGATTTCCTCAACAACACAAAATTAGTTTTTTAGAAAAATCCAAAAGACAATGCTGAACAATGGATATTTTCTAGAAAAAGTTGATGTGTACTGAGAGCAAAAGTGTTTGGGCAATCATTCGCATTTGTTTTTTTAAGAAAACGTTACGACAAACCAAAATTTTAGTGTTTTTTACGTGGCAATTGCGAAAAATACCACCTTCCCCAGAGCAAAAAGATAAAAAAAGCCTTCCATTGCGAAAAAGGAAGGCTTCATTGCGAAAAAAGTACTGAAATTATCTCTTTTTGAAAGGGATATATGCTATCGAATCACCAACTATTTTAAATAATAGATCACTTAAACTTGTTTTCCCATACATTTTGCAGATATTTTCTACTTGCTTCAACGTTTCTTTATCAGAAATTCGCAAAGCGTTATGTAGCTCTTTAGAGATGCCTTTTATCTCTCTATATCCATCTTTTGGACCACTTTTCTTATATAAGGCTTTTATAGCTGTATTTAAATTGTCCACATGATAGAATTCACCAGGGAACGTAAGCAATAATTTAAGTAAATAGTAGGGCATTTTGCTTATATCTTTAAGGACTATTTCGTCCCCCCTATGCTTAAGAATCAGTTCGCTTTTTAACTGTGTTTCATCACCATTATTTTTAAGCACCTGTTGGTTTTTTACCTGAGACAAACTTAATAATTCCTTAGATTCCTTCTGTAAATGAATTTCCAATTCCAGATCAAATTCGTACTTTTTGGGATTTCTTAATACTTGATATTGTCGTACCAAGCTTCTCAATTCCTGGAAATTATCGTCTTTGTCAAAGTATATTTTTTTGGAATTTCGAGCATAACCGATCGCATAAATAGTACTTGCTTCATGAAGTACTTTTATAATAGGGAAAGTTTCCTTTGTTAATAGTAAATCGGCCGAAGCAGATCCATTCTCTTCAACCAAATTACCATTTTCATATATACTATTCAAGGTATTATAAACCAAATTTGAATTCCAATCCTTTAATTTATCGAAAATGGTTTCAGCATCATTTTTAGATTTTTTTAAAGGATTATCTTTATTATCTTTCCAAATGTCAGCAAAATAAGGCTTCTTTATAATCTTTTTTAAATCCTGAAGATATATGAAATAATTCTGTAAAGGTCTTGTTGCGCTTGTTAGACGATATGGCAGCAGATGTAAGGGCATAGAGCTACAATAAAAATTAAAATTTAAAAAATTATCGAACAAGTAATACCTATCGGCATTTCCAATAATCACTTTTTCATATAATCTTATTCTACCTTCCCTTATAGCATTCTCAAGGAAGCAAAAAGGGCAATTTTTTTGGGCCTCCTTTACCTTTGTAAAATTAAGATTGATACCCCATTCTAAGTTCTTTTCTTTGTACCACACGCTAGTTTTACATTGATTTACCAAATCAGAAATCAGTTTATTTGCTAAACGGACATCATATTCACTTCCAGGTTCTAACCCAAAAAACATGTAGTGTAAGGCCTCTGGAACTGTACATACATCTTCGTGTCTTACTTCTTCTAATTTTTTCGATTGAATGGATTTACTGTTCATTATTTTCTTATCGTTCATAAATTTATTTCATTAAAATTTCAGGCATTTTAGATTTTAAAGCGTTACGAAAATCCTCGCGGTTGGGCTGATAATAATGCTTAAGGACGATTTCTGTTGTACGATGACCTGTAATACGTCGTATGATTTCTAACGGCACGTTGTTGTTCAGAGCCAGCGTTACCCAAGTAACACGAAAGGCGTGGAAGCCACGAATGGAAGCTCGTCACAAACCGTGAGATCGTTCATGATCATCTTCCGTTTTAAAACCGGCTTCGTTCAAAACACGCTTGATAAGAAAAGTAATACCGTCAGGATTTTCTTGATACATTTTGGCTTGTTCTGGATAAACATAACCTTCAAGTTTTTTGGTGCTTTGCTGAGCTTTTAACAGTTCAGCTCTCAAAGTTGGCCAAATGTGGATTTCAACCATGGCACCTGTTTTGTAGGTTTTAACTTTGATGAAATTCGAACGCAGATCGACATCTTCCCATTTCAGCAAGCAGCAATCCCCACGACGCATGGCTGTCATAATGCCCAAGACAATGATCGGTCGAATGAATGGATGATTTTCAGATACCGTTAAAATCTGCTGTAATTCCTCCTCGGTATAAGGTTTTCGAAAGATCGTTTCTGATTCCTGCGTAGGGATTTTCTTAAAAGGATTTTGCCCATCTTCACGCAATTGCTCAAAAGCTGAACGCAACAGCTTCAAAATATCGTTATATGTTTTGGGAGCAATTCCACGTCCTTGTTCGTATTTCAAGTAATGATGTGCAATCTGTGGAGTAATTTGTGAGAGATACTGCAAGTTTCGATAATTCTTTTGGATAAATTCAACAAACTTATTTAGTCGACGCATACATTCCATCTCATGACGTTTTGTAATGGCTCGAGAACGCGGTAATTTTGCCCAGGATTTTGCCAAATCATCCAAAAGTACTTCCTTTACTTTGACGCCCTGCGATATCTCATAGGCTCGTTTGAGTAAATTGCTTGCAGTCTTGGTTGAATGTGCTTCTTTAATTTTAATTGCGCTTCTGCACGAGAACGTTCGAATGCAATATCGCCAAACTGTTTCAATGATGTCGGGATTTTGCCTTGTGTCTCAAATCTAAATTAACACAGTATTGTTTTCCGTTTGCTTTATAGCGTCCATACCAGTGATTCCTTACTTTCCCATTCCTATCTTTTCTTAGCTCTAATGGCATATTTGTAATTTTCCTATTTATTGGTTAATATTTTAACACCTGGGAACAAACAGCAAAGCTTTGAAACAATCTTTTTTCAAAAACCAACAAATCCACCAACACAAACCTTAGGAGCCACTTCCCATGTCAGCGCTACCCCGCATAAACATTGGGTGCAGGGCTTGGATTTGAACCAAGGACCTTCAGGTTATGAGCCTGACGAGCTACCAGACTGCTCCACCCTGCAATATTAAATAAGATATATAAATAATAAGAGATTGTTTTATTATAAAAGTCAAGAGATTTTTACAAAAAAATCTAAACAAATATATTCTTTCTAACTATTTTCTTGTAAAAATTTTTATTTTTTGATGAGATAATGTTTTATGAAAATTAGGAAGCTTAAGCGCATATTAAAAGAACCTATGGTACGCATTTTGATAACATTGGTTTTTTGCTTTCTATTTTACAAAATCTTACCGATGGATTTTCTCAAAGCGGCATTAACCCTAAGCATTGCATTAAAAAGCCTGTTATTATTTTTTATTCCTTTTCTCATTTTTAGCGGAACAGCAGTTGCTTTTTCTTCCTTGAAAGATAATGGTTTGTGGTTCGCTATAACAATCATGGGGGTTATCGTAACCTCAAACTTTTTAAACTTAATGTTTTCAGGAATTGTTGGATGCTATGTTATTCCCTATTTTTCAAAATTAGGGCAACATATTCCAATGACACAAACCATAGGAAGCATCACACCTTACTTTTATTGCAATCTACCTCATTTTTTACCTAACGCTTGGGCACTTGTTTTAGGAATAACAAGCGGTATTTTAAGTGCATTTCTAGGCCTTCCGAAATATATGAAATTTGTAAATTTTGTTCATAAATTTACGATGGGATTTATGATGCGCGTGTTTATCCCAACTTTACCGTTATTCCTCATGGGATTTGTACTAAAATTACTGGCTGAAGGACAAATGTTCTATTTTGTAACAACCAATGGTAAATCTTGTGCAATTATGATTACATTTTTGGTACTATATCTTTGCCTTTGGTGGTATGCAGCCCACAGATGTACAAAGGTACCTGCAATGGTGTTAATAAAAAATATTTTTCCTGCAATGATTACAGGAGCAACCACTATGTCAAGTGCTGCTGCCCTACCCTTCTCAATCGAAGCGGCTACTAAAAACACAAAAGATCCTGTTTTGGCAAACGCAGTTATGCCCATCAGTATTAATTTTCATATGGTTGGAGACACAATCTGCATTCCTATTCTAGCAGTTATCATTCTTAATAGTTTTTCTTGTCCTATGCCAAGTGTAACTACTTATTTATTTTTTGGATTCTGCTTTGTACTTAATAAGTTTGCTGGAGCTGGCATCCCAGGAGGAACAATTATGGTGTCGCTCCCTATCCTTCAACACTACCTAGGATTCTCTGAAGAAATGTTAGCACTCATAGCAGCATTTTATATGCTCATCGACCCTATCACAACTGCAGGAAATGTCACTGCCAACAATTTCTTAGTTATTTTCATCAAAAAAGCTTGGGGAAAAATCACCCGTAAAGCTTGTAAAAACCTAGAACAAATTTAAACCCCAAAAGCCTCAGGGATACTGAGGTCTTCTTGAGAAACCGAATAATTACTCTTTTTGTTCGTACTTTGAAACCTTAACATTGCTCGCAATACCATTACAGGCTACAATACCTTCTTTGTAGGTAAAAGAGAATTCACTCTCTACTTTTATCGGTATTTCTAGATTTTGGAATTCAGTAATACCTGTATCATTTACTAAACTCGAACACGGGATATGATCTTGACTTGCAGCAACTTTTACATGCGTGTCTCCATTATCATCTATTTGCACATAAAAATCAATCTTTTCACCTCCCATCGGAAATAAAACTGCACTATTAGGATAGCAATTTGCTAATACTCCTTGTGACAGGAATTTTGCACAAAAATTTTTTAATGCGTTTGCTTCAGTCTTTGAGAAAGAATTCTTACGTATTGCATTTTCTATTATTTGTACACATCTATTTTTTTCTGTGTGGGCAGGAATATTTAAAGTTTCACCTCCTATCGTAAAAGAACAGCTATAATTTCTAGCTATATCTTTAAACAATGTGCAATTTTCAGAAAATGTTTTTTTCATTTCATTTAAGGAAAGTTCTTGCCCCATATTAGCCGATACTGCCTGTTCGGCAAGCTGGCAATCCGCCCAATAAAACGCCTTTGCAAACCCTTCTACTTCTTTTTCTTTTTTATTATTTACATCTATCGACTTCACAAAAGAATCATTTAATAAAAGATCTTTATCCCGAATTTTCAAAGAACCATCTAAAATTTCTGATTTGAACTGTAAGACAAACTTTTCACTAAGCTTATCATTTACGGTCAAAGAACCATTCGCAATTTCAGATTTAAACTGTGATAAAAATTTCTTCTCGCCTAAAACTGTCACCAAATCATCTAGACAAAAACCGCATTTAAACATACCCTTAATAGCTTCTTTATTGGAAGAATTATCTTCTAAAAATGAGATTAAGAAATTTTTTCCATGAGAATTTTTCGTTAATAAGCCTCGCAATTCATTAAATTGCTCCAAACCTTTCTCTTGAAGTTTTTCTAACTTAGAGTTATTTCCAAAAAAACTAGCAATTTTAGCACATAAAAACTTCAGTTGAGTAAAAAAACTAGTCTTTGCATTCATACAAGCATCAATATTTTTTTGAAGTTTTTCTGAACTCTTTAACTCTGCCTTCAAATTTTCAACAATTCCAGCTCCTCCTGTGACTGATTGTTTTTCAATTTGTTCATTAATTTGCTTATCCAAAGCACTTACAAATGCTTTGATATTATCTACATCTGATGAATTTAAATGATAGGTTTTTTCTAAAACTTTACCTATATGATTCAATGCATTTTGTTGTGCAGAGCTTAAACTTTTAGCTTGATTAATATTATCACCAATATTTGTTGTTGAACCTTTATTTTCTGATATGTTTTGATTAGAAAGCTTATCCGTATTCAACTCTATTGACTGTTGATTACAAATCTTCGAAATGTTTGTACTCATTTTTTAGCCTTTTTATTTTTCATTTTTATTAAAAAATTTTTTCAACAATTTACTTTTATCAAAGCTTCCGGTATCACATTGAGCCGCAGAATTTGATTGCAATACAACATCATACACCTCTTTTCTAAATATCCGATAGTCGTTAGGAGCTTCGATACCAATTTTTGCCCGATCATTATCAATTTTTGCCAAATGAATTTCCAATGCATCTCCATTAGGTGAAACAACAATAATCGATTCTTCCGGTTTACGCGTTAAGACAAGCATTGTACAGCCCCCTCATAAATAACATGTCGAGCAGAATAGTTCTTGTAATTTTCTAATACAATCTGTTTACCAATCTGTGTTTCTTTATTTAAAAGAATCGGTGCCATTAAGTTTAAAGTAATATTGGTCCTATTCATTGTGGCTAATGTTAGGAAAAATGCATCATTTATGCTACGAATTCCTAACGAAGTAATATCATCATCAGAAACTTCAATCTCATAACGATCAACGTACGGGAAAGGGTTCATTGCCCAAAAACCCAAATGATCTTCATCTAATGATCTAAGCTCTATGAAAGGCATATCTTTTTCTACAATACCTTTAAATCGTTTCAGTTCATTCATCCCAATAAGTCCCTCTGGGAGAAACATTTGAAATGACAATGGTGTATTTTCTATACCATTAATTGCCAATTGCTGTGTCCATCTCATCATAATTTATAAATAGTTAAGAAGTGAAAGGTTTAACACTTTGCTACCTGTTTGCAAAGCAGCTTGATATGCAAATTGCGACTGTTGGAATTTCACAATAACATCAACCACGTTAATATCTGCATAGAGGGAAGAAATTTTTTCCAGGTCTTCGTTAATAAATTGATTTTGTTGCTCAGCATGTTCAATACGGGTTAATTTAGCACCTAAAGATCCCAATATGTCTGCAAAAATGGTCTCATTATCTTGATTAACACTATTACCTAAAATCCTTACTTTATTTGAATCAGGCGGCTCTTCATAAAAAGCATCACGTAAAGCTAATAAATTATCTAATGCCGCTTTTATCTGCTCATTTTCTGAGGCTTCCGTTAAGGGATTCAATGAAAGATTCGGTCCAATAGAAAATGTATTAACATCTTCTCCACCTACATATTCTATCTTATCTATACGATTAGTCACCTCATCTCTACTTACTTTAAACGGTTCTTGTGTTAACTTATTACCTCCAAAAAGAAATGTATCCATCTGTTTAGTGTTAGCTAAATTAACCATTTGGTCCAACAAACCATCTATCGTACTACGAATATTTTTTAGCGCATCCACATTTAAGCTGGAATACTGAACTGAATAAGCCCCTATATCGGAATTATTTTCCATCATTTTTTCAATCGTCTGTGAAGCAATGTTGGCCAAACCTTGCGCATAAGCCCCATTTTTCAAACACTGACCAATCTGCATACGACTAGTTTGAGCACGCAAAACCATAGAAGCATCGCTGGGAGCCTCACTTGGGGTTTGAAATTTATGACCGGAACCAGTTTGATTCATATAATACAAATTATTCGTTTGTAATATCTGCAAATTATTAATGTACTGGTTTGCAAATCCCTGAGATGAAATATTCATAATTAGTGCCTTGCCATATTAATTGCCGTATCCAGCAATTCATCGATAAGTGTGACTATTTTTGCAGCAGCCTGAAAAGCTTTCTGCGATTTAACCAAATTTACCAATTCAGAATCGATAGAAACGCCTATTCTGTTTTCTCTCTGATTTAGAAGCATTTTTTGTACCAAATCTTCACTTTCTAATGAATCTGTCGTATTTTTAAACTTTTGAGCTGTGTCTATGATAAAAGCTCGATAGCTTTCTTCCAATGTTGCCCCTTCTATCTTTTCATTTTGAACATTCACAACAGCATTGATTCGATCATTCGCAACAGAATTACCATCTTTAGAACTCGTTTTTAATGTTACAGATGTTGCAACAAATTTAAACGAAGCCATATCGGTTCCGTCAAAAAGTTTTGTTCCATCATTATTAATATCATAAGCTTTATTGATCGTATCTACAAATGTTTTAATCCACTTATCCAACGATAAAGTCATATCAGGTATTCTGGTAAATTTCGTTGCAAATTTTCCTCCTAATATTCCACCAGTAATATTAAGTGTTTGATTACCAAATTTAAAATTAGTACCATCAAAAGAAAGTTTACTCTTAACCAAACTCCCTTCCAATAATTCTGTATTTTCACAAGAAATCTTAAAAGAATTAGAAGTTTCAACTATATCGACATTCATCAACTTTCCTAATTTTTCTAAATTTGCCTGTCGACTTTCTCTTAATTCAAATGCAACAACTTTAGCATCATACGGTTTTTCAAAATCATTTATTTTTTTTGTCTGCAAAGCAATTTCTTTCAAAATTGAATTAACATTAGAAACATCATCCTTTATCCGTATAGATAAATTGCCACTCATTTCATCAAAACGCTCTTTTAAGTAAGATACCTGATCAACTAAATTTTTCCCATGAGAAATAACATTTAAACGCTCTGCAGAAGAAATAGGATTTGTACTTAAAGCAGAACAGGCATTAAAAAATTGCCTTAAATCGTATGCAATTCCTTTGGTTGAAAAAACATCTCCCGACTCTACTGTACCTTGTGCATTTAATTGAAAAGATTCTCCTAACAAATTCTCAAGTAATTCGTTATTTTGTGATTCACACTCTAATTTACCTATTCTAGCATTTGATTGAATAATCTGCCTATCAACTAACGCATCTCGTTCAGTAACAACATTCAAATCCAATATACCCGATGTACCTCCTTTATTGCCATGTGCAATCGCCATAGTAGGATTTGCTGAAATACGAATTCTCCTTGCAGCATAATCTGGATTATTTACATTAGCAATATTTTGACCAACAACTTCAATAGCACGCGTATGAAGGTTCAGCGCATCGGCCGTATTATACAAAGTCTGATGCAAATTTACACTCATAACAAAGAAGCCTCAGGTGTAGACATAATGGATTTACCATATTTATTATAAATCTTAGCATTCGGCAAAACTTGCTGCATAACCGAAGAATTAATCATTTGAGCTTGCCCTAATAA
>CAKUXH010000032.1 GCA_934700265.1 uncultured Opitutales bacterium | reverse complement strand
ACACCAAATCGCTCAATCTTGCTGCAAAAAAGCTTTCTTTAAACGCCAAGGAAAATTTTTTCGGTCCAATTTTTTACAAATACTAAATTTAGCAAACCAAAATATTTTACTTGTTCATTATCAAATTCCTAACACTCAACATGTGGTCGCACTCACAAAAAAATGCTCATTTACCAAGCAAGCCATCCAAGAACTTAAAGAGCTTGGTGGAACCGCCTACTTGGACGATTCTAATTTCGCTTATATTGTTTTCAATACACCATTACCAAGCAACATTGAACCCTTAACATTTTCGGAAATAAAATTACTAAAAGATGTAAATAGCAGCATTATATTAACTAATGAAAACCATCTAGGGGTTCCTTTTATCTATTCACCACTTTTAAATGGTGGAATTTATATTCATACATTTATTCATAATGTCCCAATAATGCCCTTATCGTTAATTATTCAAAAATCTCAAATATTTTTCGATAAAATAAAATCTAATCTAAATATTAATCTCTTAAAAACATAACATCAGATTCAAAATCTTTAAGATCTGTTCGGCTATTTTTTTCTGTTTCAATAGAAACAATATCTTCTGAGGGTAAAATTTCTCGTTTTAACTTTTCTATATCCATCTCTCCTTGGCCAAAATGTATATGAGAATCATAAATATCAGATTTTTTACTTATATCAGATAAGTGAAACATTTTAGGAGTTAATTTCATCAATTGATAGATAAAGTCATATGGATCTATTTTTTGAGCATTAGCAGAACAAACTGCATGTCCAAAATCTAAACAAAAACCACACTTAGCTTCCTGCATTATATACACAATTTCTTCAAATGTTGCGCCCAAACAGCGTTTCAAAGGACTACCAGGCAAAGGACACATCGGAAGATTTTCAAGCAATGCACGCGGTTCATTAAAAGCAGCAATTTGTTTTGCTGTTTCTCTATAATCACCATCTTCACCCCCATGAAATATAATATATTTGCATTTTAAAGTATCTGCAAAGATTTTTGTTTGAAGATAAATAGATAGATTAAAATCTCTGTTCTCTTCTTTAGATAAATTAAAACCATGAACAGAATGTGCGTTATGAATGATATAAGGAACTTTTAATCCTTGCCATGCAGACAATGTTGGCAATGTGTTTGGTACAACATATAACTCAACATAATCAAACACACCGTTTTGATACAAGCGACGGGCTTCTTCAAGATAATAATCTGTGTTCGTTGACCACAATTTTAAACCAATACGATAGCTCATTTATAAATTTATTCTATGATTATATTGCAATTTTGTCAATATGAGAGAGATCTCAGATATATTCAAAAAAAGAATGTATGATATTCTCATTTTCATGTTGAAAAATTTTCTACTTTCGTACATGTTATAAGAACGATGAAATCAGGAAATTTATTGATCTTGCAATCTGGTATTCCTAGTGTTGTTGGAAATGCGGTTTTATATGGAATGCTTTCTGAAGCTTTGAATTATGAGGATATTGAAGAAGTTTCTGGAGCTTATAATGGCTTTGAAGGTATTCTTTCTGAAAATTTTATTGATTTGGCTGCTATTCCTCAAAAAAGAGCAAACTTATTATTATCCACAGAAGGTTATGCTCTAAAAAGCGAATCTGGAGATTTTTGTGGTAATCCTGAAGACTTCAAAAAATGTATTGAAGTTTTATCTCGTAAAAACATTCGTTTTATTGCCGTTATCGGTAGCCAGGAATCAATTCCATGCGTTAAGCAATTAAGCCAAGCTGCACAAGAAAAAGGATATGATTTACAGGTGTTAATTGTTCCTCAATCCAATTACAATGAATTACCGACAACTGATCATAGTTTGGGATATGGTAGTTATTTGAAATTTTTAAACAGTTACATGGCTTCTTTTTGTAATTTCTTAAAAAGTGCCAATATCTCTATTGGTGTTTGCGAACTCGAAGGCGGCAATAATGGTTGGTTGGTTGCAGGTTCAACTTTAGGATACAACAGCAATGGTAAATTGTTTGACGCCGAAAGCAGTCCTTATATCATTTGCCTACCTGAACAACCATTCAATGCAGAGAATTTTATAAAAAATATTCAAGGAAAAGTTGAAAAGCATGGCTTTGTCTGTGTTGTTACACATTCTCAACTTGTTAATGAGGAAGGTGTAAATTTAGATATAGCTGATAACCCTTCCGTTGGAACGTACCTTTGCAACTTAATACAAGATCATTTAGAGGTAATTCCTTACTTAAATATCTGTGAAATAGAAACACAACCTTTATCTCATTTTATATCCAAAGCTGATTCTGACGAAGCAATTTCATGTGGACGTGAAACAATTAAGCAATTAATTGAAGAAGGTGAAAGCGATAAAGTCGCTGTACTAACACGAAAAGATAATACTTATGAAATTAGTTTTTCAGAATTAAATGATTTGGCCGAAGGACTAAAATTTTTCCCAAGCGAATGGATCGATGAAAAAACCATGTCCGTTAATTATTCGCTTGTAAAATACGCATTACCACTTATCCAAGGTGAGGTAAATGTAACTTTTGAAAAGGGATTGCCACAACTCATTCAATTATAAATAGCCTATGAATATCATTCTTTTATTCCCTGGTCAAGGGGCTCAAGTCGTAGGCATGGGGAAATCCTGGTACGATTTTAGTGATACAGTAAAACATTATTTTAATGTCTCGAACAAAATTTTACCTTTTAAATTAGGCGATTTATGTTTCAATGGTCCTGCAGAAATATTGCAAGAAACACGTATTTGCCAACCGGCATTGTTTGTTGTTGGATACAGTATCTTTGACCATTTGAAGAAATTAGGCGTTTTCGAAAATAATCGTATTATTGCTTCCACTGGAATAAGTTTGGGTGAATTAACAGCATTAGCTGCTGCGGATGTTTTTGATTTCGAAACTGGCTTGAAAGTGGTTGCTGAACGTGGTCGATTAATGCAAGAAGCTTGTGATCTTCAGCCAACAGGTATGTTAGCATTAATTGCAGGAACAGATGAAGCAATACAGAAGCTTTGCCAAGATTTCGATCTGGATGTTTCCAATAAAAACTGTCCTGGACAAACTGTAGTTTCTGGCCTTTTAGAAAATCTTGAAAAAGCACAATTTGTTGCTAAAGAACGTGGTTTTAAGATGGCTATTCCATTAAAAGTAGCTGGGGCTTATCATTCACGCTGGATGTTACCAGCTCGTAAACAATTCGAAAGCTATTTAGAACATGTTCCTTTCCAAGCTCCTAAATTAGAAGTCCTTACAAATACAACAGGACTCCCAATTTCTAATCCTGAAGAAATTCGTAAAGCTTTAGGAATTCAGCTGACTTCAACCGTACTTTTCGAAAAATGTTTACGTTACTGTGGTGAACTTTCTAGCGATATTTGCTTAGAATGCGGCCCTGGTAATGTGGTTGCTGGACTTGCTAAAAGAACCGCCGCAAATTTACAAGTAAAAAGCGCTGCAGACACAACTATTTTACAATTGTTTTAATCATGGACTCTATTCGTAATTTTTGCATCATTGCTCACGTAGATCATGGAAAAACAACGTTATCAGATCGTTTGTTAGAAATGACACAAACGATTGAAAAACGTAAAATGCAGGAACAGTTACTTGATTCTATGGATTTAGAACGTGAGAAAGGAATCACAATTAAATCACATCCTGTAACCATGCGATATAATTACGAAGGTAAAGATTATATATTTAATTTAATAGACACCCCAGGACATGTTGATTTTTCATATGAAGTTTCTCGCAGTTTAGCAGCATGTGAAGGAGCTATTCTACTGGTAGATGCTTCCCAAGGAATTGAAGCACAAACTGTAGCAAATGCGCTTTTAGCCATCCAAGGAGGCTTAGTCATCATTCCAGTATTAAATAAAATTGATCTACCAAGTTCAAATGTAGAAAAGGTTAAGAAACAACTAGAAGATATTTTAGCAATACCTGCAAGTGAAACCTTAAATGTTAGTGGCAAAACGGGAAGTGGCGTATCTGAATTATTAGGGGAAGTGGTTAAACGTATTCCAGCTCCAAAAGGTAATGAAAATGCTCCTTTACAAGCATTAATTTTTGATGCAACTTATGACACTTATAAAGGGCTTATTTGTTATGTGAGAATTTTTAATGGGAACTTAAAACCAGGACAATCCATTGTAATGATGCGCAATGGAACTGTCTCTCAAGCAAAAGAAGTTGGTGTCTTTACCCCCCATATGCAAGCAACAGATGGTTTAAAAGCTGGAGATGTGGGTTATGTTGTAACAAACTTAAAAACATTAACAGATATTAAAATTGGTGATACTTTAACGTTAACACAACGACCTGCTAATGAACCCTTGCATGGGTATAAAGAAATAAAGCCTATGGTTTTTAGTGGACTTTATCCTTTAGATACAAAAGACTATGAAAGACTAAAAACTGGATTGTTTAAACTACAATTGAACGATGCATCTTTAACATTCCAATCAGAAAATTCAACTGCTTTAGGTTTTGGATTCCGTTGTGGTTTTTTAGGCTTACTACACATGGAAATTATACAAGAACGTTTACGTAGAGAATATGATTTAGACCTTATTGCAACCTATCCTAGTGTAGTTTATCATGTACATTTAACTAATGGAACAACGATCGATGTCGACAATCCACTGCGATTACCTGAGCCTTCCTATGTAAATTATATCGAAGAGCCTACCATAAAAGCTTCTATCCATATCCCCAATGATGCAATTGGCAGTATTTTAGAACTAATTCGTGAAAAACGTGGTGAATGTTTATCCACAGAAACATTGGATGAACAACGCATTCTTTTATCATGTACACTGCCATTAAACGAAATATTACTTGACTTTAACGATCGTTTAAAGAGTTTGACTAAAGGATACGGATCTATGGACTATGAGCTTAGTGATTATGTTCGTTCAGACCTTGTAAAAATGGATATTATGGTTAATGGTGAACCGGTAGATGCTTTTTCTAGTATTGTTCATCGTAGTAAAGCTGAATATCAAGGCCGCATTCTATGTGAACGTTTAAAAAACTTACTACCTAAGCAGATGTTTAAAGTGCCTATCCAAGCAAGTGTTTGGGGCAAAATTATAGCACGTGAAACCTTAGGTGCTTACCGTAAAGATGTTACAGCTAAATGTTATGGGGGAGATATTACACGTAAGCGAAAATTGCTTGAAAAACAAAAAGAAGGTAAGAAACGCATGAAACAAATTGGAAAGGTTTCGATACCTCAAGAAACATTTGTAGATATTTTAAAATCAACAACAGAATCTTAATGGAGGTAGTTTCCGCAAAATACGTTATCATTGACGGTAACAACTTAGCTTTTCGCTGTTTTTATGGCGTTAAACAATTGAGCAATAACCAAAAACTCCCTGTCAATGCAATCTATGGATTTGTAAATTCGATATTTGCATTAGAACAAACCGTAAAATATCAACATCTTATCGTCTGTTTTGATTGTAGTCGATCAGAACGTCGTCTAGGGCTTTTAAAAGAATATAAAGCTAATCGTTCTGCTACCCCCGAAGAATTTAAAGTTCAGATCCCTTATATAAAAAAAATTATCCCTTTGTTAGGCGGCTTTTGTTATGAAAAAAAAGGGGTTGAGGCAGATGATTTAATCGGTTCTTTGTGTCAAAAAACATCTTCAGTAAATGAAAAAACTGTAATTGTAAGCGCTGATAAAGATTTAATGCAGTGCGTTAATACAGTTGTCTCACAACTAATTCCCTCCAATCAAGGGTGGAACCTGTTAGACCGTCTAGGGGTTTTCAATAAAATGCAGGTATATCCTGAACAAATTGTTGATTTTCTTGCTTTAATGGGTGATACCGCAGATAATTACCCAGGAATTCAAGGGGTAGGCCCTAAAACAGCTGCCAAATGGCTAGCAATTTATGGAACGTTAGATCATTTGTTAACTCAAATAAACTCAATAACACCTGAACGATTTAAAACAGTGCTTTCTGAATCAAAAGATTTACTTAATAAAAACAAAGCATTGGCAAAATTGGATTGTAATCCTATTTATGCAGAAGAAATATTATTAGGATGCTCTAACTGCAAAAAAGATTACCCAACTTTAACCAATTTACTTGAACAATTGGGTTTGCCAAAACTTGCAAACAAATTTAAAAAACATTTTACCACTAAACAAATCGAATTATTTTAAATATTGTTAGGAACAATAATTGTATCTCCAACACGCAATTCTCGTGCACTTTGGATATTATTTGTAATTAAAATTTGCTCTGGCGATGTAGAATAACGTTTTGCAATAGAGCTCAAAGATTCTCCAGACAATATGATATGCTTAGAAAATGTTCTAGATTTTAAGCTATCAATTTTTGTCTGAACTTGCTGCACAATACTTTGTATTTGTTCATTGGTCTTATCAAAACTTTTTTTGCAAATACGCTTACATTTATCCACCAATTCTTGTTTAAAATCATTTAACTGATTCTTAACAACTTCATTTTTTGATACATCTGATTTCGCCTGTTTTATTTCTTTAAATTTATCATCTGTTAGTTTTGTAAAATTTTGTAAATTTTTTTCTAAATTTTCTTTTGATACACTTAAAGCAAAAGTTGAATCCTTCAATTGAGCTAAATCATTTTGAAAATCAAGCAAAACATCATTAAAGGTATCAAGTTTGCTGTACTTTTCTTGAAAACTAGATACCTTCTCATTTATCTCTTTAAGAGTGTTAAAAGAATTTTCTTTTCTATCTATAACTTTAGCAATTGTATTAAATTTCTCATTTACTTCTGCATAAAGATCTTGCAAATATTTTTCCATATTTTCTCTCGATATTACCAAATTATCTGTTGTAGATTTTACAAAAGAAAGACTTTTATTTATTTGCTCTAACTGTGTACTTATCTCTTCTATTGTCGGAAAGTTTTTATTAGTTGCATTATTATCTGATTGCAATTCAACCAAGTTTGTCGTATGATTCAATTTATCATTAATACTTGCTAACTCAGACTGAAAGGCTACTACCGAAGCCTTTAATTCGTTCACTTCTTGAGATTTTTGTTTATAATTATTGTTTTCCGCCTGAAGTTGTTGAAGTTTTTGCTCAAGAATTTGTGGTTGCTGAGTTAACGTATCACACAAAATTTTCAAATTATTTATTTCAACCTTCAAAGCTTCATTTTCAGTTTTTAACTGCTGCTCACGATTTTTTTGTTCCTCTGCAGAAGTGGCAAATATTTGTCTAAAATCTTCGTACTGCTTTTTCACACTATCCATCTCAGTATTCATATTTTTTATCTGTTCATAAGAAGCAGCTTGTTGTGTTTCATTCGCAAAAATTCTTTTTAAAATTTCTGCGAAATCCCCTTTTACATCTTGTATCGCTTTAATTTCTTGCTTTAAAACAGACACATCTTTTGTTAATTCGCTAAGTTTTCTATGAGGCGAATTTGGAGAATTTGAAATAGCCAAATCACCTTGCAATAACGTTGTTCCTAATAAAAAAATTCCTACAAATTGTGCTTGCATGTATATAATTTACAAAAATTTAAAAAAAAAGTCAAAAAAATACTAAAGTTCTTTAAAAAAATGCCGATTTATTATAATAAGGAGCCATTCACAGTGGCACTTATAACACGGACGTTATAAGTAAATATTCAAGGAGGATACAATATGGGACTAACCATCAATACAAATGAAACAGCTTCAAACGCAGCTCGTTTCTTAAATAACACACACGCAGCTTTAGAAAAAAGCTTAAACCGCTTATCAAGTGGTAAACGGATTAACAATCCTGCTGATGATGCAGGAGGTCTAGCTGTTTCTGTCAAGATGCAAGCTAGTATAAAACGCACGGGAGCCGTTAAAATATGCCTTGCGAATGCAGTTTCTTTTTTACAAACGCAAGATGGAGCACTTCAAGGATTTGGAACAATTTTAGAGCGTATTGCCGAACTAAGAATGTTGCATAATGATGTAACTAAATCTACAAGCGACCGTGATAATTATAATACAGAATACAAAAATTTACTAAAACAATTAAATGTATACAAAGGAGAAACATTTAATGGTGTTACTTTATTTGGATCACAATTAAACGGTATTGTTATTAATGAAAGTGGTACACAAACATTAACACTAGCTAAATGCACATTAGGAACCATCATTTCAAAAGTTAGTCGTGCAGGACTTTCATCGCTTACAATAAGCACCTTAACAAATGCTATCCAATCTATTGCAACCTATCGAGCCACTAATGGTGCTCAAAGCAATCGCTTAGAGTTTGCACAAGACATGTTGAGTATTAACAAGGTAAATCTTGAAGCTGCAAATAGCCGAATCATAGATACTGATGTCGCCAACGAATCAACTCAATTTAGTAAGTTACAAATTTTATCGCAAGCTAACTCTGCAATGTTAATGCAAGCCAATGTGCTTCCACAGACAGCTCTACGACTTATCAATGGGTAATTTTATTTAATAACCATGGAAATTTATCCGTGGTTATTTTACTATAGTTACTCCTCAATAATGTAGATTCAAAAAATAATTCAAATTTTTTATTTTCATAGTACAATATCATTACCTGCTAGACCTATTGTTTTGATTTTTAAAAATCAAAGATTTTTAGATTTATCTTGAAAAATCTTTTAAGATATCCTATATCTATTATCGTTAGTTAGAATCATATGAAACAGCTCGTTATAGCAGAAAAACCAAGTGTTGCTAAAGATTTAGCAAAGGCTTTGGGTAAATTTAAACAACACAAAGATGGTTATTTTGAACGAGAAGATATGATTATTACATCAGCTCTTGGACACTTAGTTGAGCTTTATATGCCAGGAGATTTTGACCCCAAATATCAACGATGGAGTTTAAAAAATCTTCCTATTTTACCTGAAAAGTTCCTTCTAAAACCCATAGCAAAGACAGAAGATCGCTTTAAGTTTCTAAAAAAATTAATGCAGCGTGAGGATATTGACGGCCTTATTAACGCTTGCGATGCTGGTCGAGAAGGCGAGTTAATTTTTGCTTACTTATGTGAATTAGCTAAATGTGATAAACCAAAGCAACGTTTATGGTTATCATCCATGACACCCGATTCTATTAGAGATGCTTTTAATCATCTACGTTCTTCAGAAAGTATGCAATCTCTAGAGGAAGCTGCTCGTTGTCGTTCTGAAGCTGACTGGCTCGTAGGTATTAATGGAACACGAGCTGTTACAGGGCGCATGTTAGGATCAAGACGCGGCGAAGTTGCCAGCGTTGGACGTGTACAAACACCCACTTTAGCGCTTATTTGTGAGCGTGAAAAAACAATTCAATCTTTTCACCCTATTCCTTTTTGGCGTATTTCTGGTAGTTTTCAAATAAAAAACGGTATTTACGCTGGCTGGCTTCAGCGCAATAATTTTAAAAAATTAAATGAAGATGATCGCAGTGATCGCTTTTGGACACAAGCTGAAGTTAACAATATAATATCACAGTTAAATTCTCAGCAAAAAGAACTATGGCATGTTGAAGAGTCAACAAAAATCACAAAACAGTCAGCTCCTCGCCTTTTTGATCTAACTTCTTTACAACGTGAATGTAATCAACGATTTGGTTATTCGGCTAAATTTACACTTGATATGGCGCAAGCTTTGTATGAAAAGCACAAAGCCTTGACCTATCCACGTACTGATTCAAAAGCACTCCCTGAAGACTATGCACCTACTTGTATTGCAACCATGAAAAATTTGGGAGAAACCTATGAATCTTTTACTCAAAAAATTATCGAAAATCATTGGGTAAATTCATCATCAAAAATTGTTTTTAATAATAAAGCAATCTCCGATCACTTTGCTATTATTCCAACAGGAACACTTCCAAAAAACATGAAGGAAAGTGAACAGAAGGTTTATGATTTAGTAGTACGGCGTTTCTTATCTGTATTTTTTCCGGCAGCTGAATTTGCAGTCACAACACGCCTAACCCAACAAACCGAATTCACATTTAAAACTGAAGGAAAAATTCTTGTAAATCCTGGATGGATGGAAATTACACGGAAAACTGAAGTAAAAGATAGCATGCCTGCCTTAGTTGATGAAGATAATCATCAATCTGCCTCTGTAAAATTTGAAATTAATGCTGATGAAACACGCCCACCAGCAAGATTTACGGAAGCAACTTTGCTCGCAAGTATGGAACGTGCAGGTCAATTTGTGGAAGATGATGAATTGGCTGAAGCAATGAAAGAAAAAGGGTTAGGAACCCCAGCAACACGTGCTCAAATTATTGAAAATTTGATTGGTACTAAATACGTCGAACGGAAAGAAAAAGAACTTATCCCAACGATAAAAGCAGAACAATTATTAGAATTTTTAAAAGTTGTAAAAGCTCAGGATCTAGCTAGCCCAGCTC
>CAKUXH010000031.1 GCA_934700265.1 uncultured Opitutales bacterium | reverse complement strand
ACTAAAATAGCCAAAAAGACCACGAATAAAAAATCCTAAAGGTAAGAGAAGGGCAATTCCTAGGATGGAAGAAAACGAGTAATTAACGGGATCTTCAAATATTTTTTTAAAAACCTTTTCAAATAAAATGGGTAATCCTAGCCCGCTCATTAATCCATAGATGCATCCAAAAATAAATGCAGTAAAAAACAAACGTTTGTGCTTAGAAACATAGTGAAAACACAAGGCAAAAAAAGTATTTTTCATTATGTATAATATTATTCTTTCGATGGTTATTGACAAGAATTTTTATATAGAAGTATTTTTGGGTGTGGATAGTTAGATTTTTATGAATAATATTCGTATATTTGAGCGATATGTATGAAAATCTTAGCCAATGTTGAAGATTGTTTTTAAGTTTAAAGATTGACAAAATTGATAAATTAGGCTAGACATTAATAGCAAGACATTCAAAAACAAAAGGACTTAAAATGCTTAAAAAAACGGACAATAATTATTTATTTTTTGAAAACTTTTTGCCCAATAATCAAGCGTGGTATACTGTAAAAGAAGTTGCTGCTATTCTTGGGTGTAGCGAACAATATGTTCGTGATTGTTTTGATAATCAAAAATTATTAGGGCATGGGTGGAATGCGAAGGCAGAACGAGGTAAAGAAAAACGAAAATCATATCATATCTCTCGTTCGAGTCTTATTTTATTTTTTATGGAAACAGCTAATTATAACGCAGAAGATTTTCAGCAGAGATTTAGGGCTATCGAAGGGTAAAGAATTGATATTCTGATAGTGTGTGGTTATTTTTAACCTGGACACATATAAGAGAATTTCTTATAAATATAGTCAGGACATTATGCTTTCAGTTATTCATTCAGGTAGTTTGTACGGTATTGATGCGTTTCCAGTTCAAGTGGAAGTTAATACGGGTGAAAGAGGTGAACTTAAATGGGTTATCGTTGGTTTGCCAGATGCGGCTGTTAAAGAATCTCAAAATCGTGTATTTTCGGCATTAGGTAACTGTGGCTTTATGCTACCTATTTCTCGGACGACAATTAATCTAGCCCCCGGAAACCTCCGAAAAGAAGGTCCTATTTATGACCTTCCAATTGCGCTTGCTATTGTTGCTGCTACACAACAAGCTAATCTTGTTTATGCATCGAATTTTTTAATTGCAGGAGAACTTAGTTTATCAGGAGAATTACGCTCTGTGCCTGGAACTTTTAATCTTGCTTTACTCGCAAAGAAATTGGGCAAGCGTGGGGTTGTTTTACCTTTAGAATGTGCAAGAGCAGCTACGTTTGTAGAAGGAATAGAAGTTTATGGTTTAAAAAATTTACGAGAATGTGTTGAATTTTTAAAAGGGCAAAAAATATTATCGCCACTTAGTCCTGAAAGTCATTTGGAAGAAAAGTCTATCATTAATGATATTTGTGGAATTCATGGGCAAAAGATTTTAAAACGTGTGATTGAAATTGCCGTTGCAGGAAATCATAATTTATTAATGATGGGACCACTGGGTTGTGGAAAGTCTATGATTGCAAAATGTATCCCAGAGTTAATGCCTCCTCCCACATATGATGAATGGCTTGAGATATTAAAAATTCACTCTGCATGTGATATTGCGGTTGATATAGTACATCGATGTCGGCCATTTCGTTCACCTCATCACAATGTAAGCGATGCAGGACTTATCGGAGGTGGAATAATTCCTAAACCAGGTGAAATTTCTTTGGCACATAATGGGGTTTTATTTTTAGATGAATTACCTGAGTTTAAACGAACGGTGCTGGAGATGCTTCGACAACCTTTGGAAAATGGGTCTGTGTCTATTGTAAGATCTAATGGAAAGTTAACATTCCCTTGTCGGACGCTTTGTATAGCAGCGATGAATCCATGTCCTTGTGGTTATTTTGGAAATAATCAGAGACATTGTACTTGTTCTCAAAAACAAATTCAGCAATATCGGGCTCGTATTAGTGGTCCATTGTTGGATCGATTTGATCTTCAATTAGAGGTTCAACCGGTCAATTTGTCTGCATTTCAATTATCACAGGAGAATGAAGAAAATACGCTTACAGTACGTCAAAGAATTATAGCTGCCAGGGATCGGCAATTAGCACGTACTAAGACATGCAATGCGTATTTGTCTGCTCCACAAATTGAAGCCACTTGTCATTGTTCTATGAATGATTTAATTTGGCTTCAGAATGCTTGTCAACAATTACAGTTATCTGCCAAAGCTTACCATAAAGTTTTAAAAATTGCACGAACAATTGCTGATCTTGAAGATTCTGAAAACCTTCAACAAAAACATCTTATGGAAGCTATGCAATATCGTTGTTTCGACCGTAATTGGAAGTAAACAATTACGTCGTGAATGGGAAACTTGGGAAAACAGGGGATGTTTGTGATGATTTATTTTCTATTCCTATCACATGAAGATCTTTTTCGTTATGAGAAATTTGTTTGAGGTATTGCTGAATTTCTAATGATAATTTTTCAAAATCGGACAAAACAAGCCATCCACTTTTTATCTTAGAAAATAAACCTTTACGTTCGATTGTTTTATTTGTATCGATGGATTTTTTATAACCGCATAATACTGCATGCATAATTTCCTCTGGGATTTCAGAACAATCGATAAATAAGTAGTTTTGATTATTTTGTCGTGCAGTTTTTGCAAAATGTCGTTGGATGGAAAGATTCATTTCAGAATCTAGTCCTTGTAAGCAGAAGGCTTTTTTATTTAAACATAGAGCTTGTAACGAAGATAACTGCGGTTGAGTTAGGCAGCTGATTTCTTGGGAAAGTGTTTTACGACGATTGAAATCACGAAATTCCATATCATTTTCGAATAACCAATCAAGGTTTTGATCTTCTGTATTTTGCAAGTAAACACCTTCTGATGAATAATGAGGCTCAACTTGGCAAATGCGAACATTTATATTTAGTGAAGTTGTCAACAATAACCAACAGTCAAGTAAACAATCACAAACGGATGGTGGCAGTAAAACCACAGGTTCATCGCAGATACCTTGTAATTGATTTTCACAATTTGTAAGAAGATTTTTAAGCTCATAAAAAACTTCTTTGTAAGACCCGATATTATTTATATTAAGAATATATCGAGTAACTTTAATTTTGGGGAAGTGGGTATTAATTGCTTGTTCGGTTAAAAATGCATTCAAACGCCATACTTGCAAGCCTACTAAAATTACTTCATCAAAATCATGCTCATGAATCATTTGCAAAATAGGACCTATTTTACCTTTTTTTTGAAATAATTCTGGATCTAGAAAAGAAGGTATAGCTAATAAAACTCTTTTCTTTACTCTTGCATTTTTTTTCAACACACTTCGAGCATGTAAAAAATCAATGAAGATTGCAATACAGAAATTTATTATTTTTGAAAATAATAAAAAACTTGATTTTTTTTTAAAAATGAGGATAATATAAAGAGGTTTAGCATAAATACATAAGGGGGCTGTGTATGAAAAATAAAAGAAGAATAAGTTATACTTCATGGTTTTTTTTAACCTTGATTTTAACAGGTTGTGTTTCTGATAAAAAAAGCATGAGTAAAGATTTTCAGCATGCTTGGGTACCCACACAAGTGTTCGGAAGTAGAACATATCTGCAACAATCGTTATTTCATACACAAGGAACTTACTCTTTAGCTGCTTTGTTGGAATTGGGAATTTCGCAGAATCCAAAAACTCGTGTTGCTTGGTGGCAAGCTAGGAAAGCGCTTGCACAAGAAGGTCGAGTTGAGTCACAGTTCTTGCCAACGATTACTGGGAATGTAAATGTTAATCGAGATAAAACAGGAACTGTGTTGGGTAATCCGGCACAGAAGTTAGATCATTGGGGACCTTCATTAAATGTGACTTATCGTTTATTTCAGTTTGGAACAGGTGTAGCGGAGGCTAAGAGTGCTGCTTGTGCATTAGCTGCGGCTAATTATAGCTTTAATCATGCGCTACAAGCGCTCGTATTTGATATTCAAAAAAATTATTACAATTATGCTTCATCTATGGCAACGATTGAGGCTTGTCAGAGCAGCTTAAAGGACGCTGAAGCTTCTTTTGATGCTGTTCAAAATAAGCAAAATCATGGTTTAGCTCGTATACAAGATGTTCTGTTAGCAAAAGCGGATATGTTGCAAGCAGAGTACGAGTTGAAATCTGCACAAGCGTCACTTGAAAAAAGTCGTTCAGATTTGGCTTTGTCGGTAGGTATTCCTATCTCCAAAGATTTCCATGTTAAAGTTGAATTCAAAGATAGTAAGCCGTTAACAGATGAAGTTGAAACATTGCTATCGGATGCATTAAAACGTCGCTTTGATGTTTTGGCAGCGGAAGCATCGGTCCATGCAGCGGATTGGGCTCATTTAAAAGCGCAACGAGAAGGTTTACCTGCAGTTGATTTGGCTGGTTCTCTGGGTGTGCAACGTTATCATAAGGATTCGCATTGGCAACGTAATTATTCGTTAGGCATAGGATTTTCTTGGAATTTATTTGATGGCTTTGATTCGCAGTATAAGTCTTTAGAAAACTATTCACAGTTGAAAGCCAAAACTTATGAATTGCATCAGATGCAATTACAAGTATTAAGAGATGTTTGGACTGAATTTCATACATTTCAATCGGCAGTTCAGCTTCTTGCTTCTGCAAAAGCGTTGGAGTCGGCTGCCAAAGAATCTTTAGAAGCTGTACGAACAGGGTACGAAGCTGGTTTAAATAGCCTTTTAGATTTATTGTCGGCACAAAAAACTTTATCTGCTGCACGCTTAAAGCGTATAAATTCTCAAGCGGAACTAGCTATTCACTGGGTACAATTAGCTTATGTTTCAGGACGTTTAGAATTTAATAACCGTTAATATTTATATCATGAATAACACAAATAAAAAATATAAGTTTTACTACATTATTGCAACTGTCGGATTTGTTCTGTTTTTATGTATGTGGCATGGTGTATCGAAGTGGTTACATACTTCCAAACCAACAGTTTATGCGATGAATCTTAGCGTTTCTGTTGCTAAACCTCATTTAGCTACCGTACAAAAATATATAGAAGCGGTTGGGCAATGTACGCCTCTCAATCGAATTACGTTAGTTCCACAGGTCGAAGGAACCCTTCTCAAGGTACTTCGTCCTAATGGTGGTTTAGTAAAAAAAGGAGATCTTCTTTTTAAAATAGATGACAAATCTTTTCAAGCTTATTTACAGCAAAGTGAAGCTCAATTGGCAATCGATAAAGCCAAGTATAATTTAAATTTGTCACAATTGAATCGTTCTGAAAGTTTACGGTCCGGAAATTTTGTATCTCAACAAGAGTTTGATTCTTATAAGGCGAATGTAGATGTAAGTAAGGCGCAATTAACATTGGATGAAGCAAATTGTGAATTAAAACGTATTGATTTGGACCATTGTACGATTACTGCCCCATTTGCCGGGGAATTGAGTAAGTCAGAGGTAGATGCATCTTCATTTGTTTCCAAGGGAATAGCGTTAGCCGTTCTTAATCAGGTTCAGCCAATTTGTGTTGATAGTTATTTATCAGAATCTCATTTATCGGAACTTTTAAAGTCATTTAAAACGCAGCCTGATTCAATTTCTGTGGTGGCAAAATTGATTGATGATGATAGTGTTATGCAGTCAGGAATGTTAACGTTTATAGGTAATGAAGTAGATAAAACTTCAGGAACGTTTGATTTACGAGCACAATTTGAAAATACATCTTTGCAATTTTGGCCAGGGCGTGGTGTTGATTTAAAAATTTACTATAAGACATTAAAAGATGTGCTTTTAGTTCCTGAATGTGCTATACATCAAGGTAATAAAGGAAATTTTGTTTACGTCATCAATGCGCAAGGAGTTGCCGAAATGCGTTATGTACAAACCGATCAAAGTTATAATAATTGGATTGTGGTTCTTTCGGGACTTCAAGGAGATGAACAAATTATTGTAGATGGACATGCATTGTTAGCACCCGGGATTTCGGTTCATGCAGTGAAAACGATAGAAGCACCTAAAAATTTAAAATAGGAATAAAAATGAAAAGTATTTGCGATCCATTTATTCGCAGGCCTATTGCGACTATTTTACTTGCAATTTCCATAACTTTGTTGGGAATTGCTGCTTATAAAAAATTGGCTGTAAGTGCGCTTCCTAAGGTTGATTATCCTGTTATCCAGGTTTCTGCATCATTTCCTGGTATGAGTGCTGAAATGATGGCTAATTCTGTTGCCAGCCCTCTTGAAAAAGAGTTTATGGAAATCGATGGTATGGAAGAAGTCCGTTCTGAAAGCCGTTTGGGAGCTACCTCATTAACGTTAACTTTTAATTTAAATAAATCGATTGATGTTGCTGCAATGGAAGTGCAAGCTGCAATTACTCGTGCACAACGTAAGCTTCCTAAGGATTTACCTTCTACACCTGATTATAAAAAGCAAGATCCTAACAGTGAGCCTATTTATTTTATGGCATTGGTTAGTGATAGCATGACAAATGCAGCTTTATATGATTATGCAAAGACAAAAATTGGACAACAGCTTAATAAGATCGAAGGTGTGGCTCAAGTGCAGGTATTTGGTGTACCACGTGCTGTTCGTGTGCATGTTGATAATCGCAAATTAAAGTTATTAGGTTTATCTTTCAGTGATGTTTCAAATGCGATTCAGCAGCATACCATGATTTTAAGTATGGGACGCTTAAAGGGAGAAACAAGTACGCTTACCTTAGCATCCAATGGTCAGTTGGAACGAGCTAAAGATTATAAGAAAATTGTTGTAAAAACGGTTAATAATCGGCCGGTTTATTTGGAAGATGTTGCCCGGTGTGAAGATGGTGTTGAAGAAGAAGATTTTGCTATCAACTTTTGGGCTGATGGTATAAAAGTTGATATGGATTCGATTATTGTTTTGGCTGTAAGTCAAGCTCCAGGTGCAAATACGGTGGAAGTGTCTAAACGTATCAACGCTATGCTGCCTTCTTTATATAAATCTTTGCCTCCTTCAATTACACTTCAACCTATTTACGATAAAGCTAAAAGTATTTTAGATTCAATTAATGAAGTTAAAGATACCATTGTCATTGCTTTTATTCTTGTAGCTGTTGTTATTTTCTTATTTTTAGGAAGAGCAAGAGAGACTATTATTCCTGTGGTTGCCATGCCTTTATCCTTGCTGATCACATTCTTAGTGATGAAATTGCTTGGTTATACGCTTGATAACTTATCTCTAATGGCATTAACATTGGCTATAGGTTTCTTGGTCGATGATGCTATTGTGTTCTTAGAAAATGTGGTTCGTCATATGGAAGAAGGTTTAGGACCTTTAGAAGCTGCTTTTAAAGGAGCATCAGAGATTAGTTTTACTATTTTATCAATGACGTTTTCATTGATGGCAACTTTTATCCCTATAGTTTTTTTAGATGGTCAAATTGGACGTGTTTTTAGAGAATTTTCTGTTACAATTATTGTAGCGATCTTTGCTTCTGGAATTGTATCTTTGACGGTAACACCTGTTATGTGTGCTCGTTTTTTAAAGAAGCATAAAACAGGTGAAAAAACAGCGATAGAACGTTTTGCTTATAATTTAGAAATGTCTTTCATTGGTTGGTACAGAAAACATTTAACCTGGTTTTTTGAACATCGTTGGGTTTCTTGGTGGACGTGGACAGCATGTGTGATTTTGATGGTCTTTCTTTTCATTCGTTTACCTAAAAGTTTTTTACCTGCTGGAGATAGTTCTGCTATATTTGGTGTATTTATGGCACAAACGGGGACTTCTCCTGAACAAATGCACAAATATCAGAAACAGATTAAGGCAACTTTAAGCAAACATCCTGCAGTTAAAATAACGATGAATGCTGCCGGATTGGGTACATTTTTATCGGGTAACCAAGGTATCATGTTGATTGTTTTAAAGGATTTGAAGGATCGAAGATCTATTCGAGGTTCAAAAGATGTTTCTATCAACGCTTTGTGTAAGGAGCTTCAGGGAATGATATTTCAGATACCTGGCATTATCCCTTTAATTGAACCAATGCCTGTTCTTCAGATTCAAACCAGTTCTGCAGATGGTAAACGTGGTAAATATTTTTATACATTGACAGGTGATGAAACCGATGCAGTTAATGAAGCAACGTTAAAACTTGCTAAAAAATTTGCAACGATTCCAGGAATTGAAGCAAGTTCTATTAACTGTAATGTTGAGCTTAATGACCCAATTGTTAATGTTACTTATAATCGTCGTCGCCTTTTCCAGTACGGTTTAACACCTTACTCGATAGAAAATGCCTTAAAAGAAGCTTTTTCGCTTAATTATTCTTATCTTATTAAAGGTGCGACAGAACAATATCAGGTAATTGTTGCCTCTCGAAATGATCAACGTGTAAATATAAATAGCCTTACAAAAATGGGTGTTCGTGGCGCTAATGGGCATATAGTTCCAATGGAAGGTATTTTATCTACACAAGGGCAAACGGGGGCTGTAAGCGTATTCCATAAAAATAACTTTCCTTCCGCAGATATTTTCTTTAACCTTTCTGGTAAAGTAGCCTTAAGTGAAACATTGGAAGCAATTGAAAAAGTTGCTGCAGATGTTTGTGTTGGAGGGATTGAAGGTGAAGTTGGTGGAGAATCTAAGGAATTTCAAGCTTCAACAAGAAGTTTGACAGGTCTATTATTTATCGCTGTGTTTGTTATGTACGTTGTTTTAGGGTGTTTATATGAACATTGGATTCATCCATTAACTGTACTATCAACACTCCCAGTTGCACTCGCTGGTGGTTTGCTTACGCTAACGCTTTTTAATGCAGAATTTTCATTGTATGCTTTTATCGGTTTATTCATGTTGATGGGTATCATTAAGAAAAATGGTATTATTTTGGTGGATTTTGCTGTTGAGAAACAACGCCGAGGAGAGACACCTGAAAATGCCATTTTAGATGCTTGTTGTGAACGTTTTCGTCCGATATTGATGACAACAGTAAGTACTGTATTTGGAATCCTTCCTATCGCGCTAGGTCTTGGAGCCGATGGAGCTTCACGAGTTCCTTTGGGATTATGTGTAGCAGGAGGATTAATCTTTGCCCAGATTCTTACTTTATTTGTTACCCCGGTTATTTATTTGGGAATGAATCGCTTCTGTAAAACGGAGCATATGGATGGCTAAAAAAATACTTGTAGCCTTATCGGGAGGGGTAGATAGTGCTGTTGCAGCTTATTTGCTGCAACAGCAAGGGTACGATGTCCATGGGATATTCTTTCGTTCTTGGCAAAACGAGACAGAGCTTTGGAAAGAATGTCCATGGAAAGAGGATTTAGCTTCAGCGCGATCGGTTGCAGAACATCTTCATATTCCCTTTGAAATTGTTAATTTTATCGATGTTTATAGAAAAAATGTCGTGGATTACCTCATTGAAGGGTATCGTTCTGGCCAGACACCTAACCCAGATGTTATGTGTAATCGTTTCATAAAATTTGGTGTATTGGTTGAACATATGAATGCTGCGGGTTTCGATGGTTTAGCTACAGGGCATTACTGTCGGAAAATAGTAAATAATGGGCATTTTTCTTTATTAGAAGGTCTTGATTCTAATAAAGATCAGAGTTTTTTTCTTTGCCTTGTAAAGCGTGATAATTTAAACAAAGTATTTTTCCCTTTAGGGGAAATAACGAAAAAGGAAGTCCGGCAAATTGCGTGTGATATTGGCTTACCCAATGCGTTACGAAAAGATAGTCAAGGAATTTGTTTTTTGGGGAGTAGCAATGTAAACATCAATCAGTTTCTTGAAAAATATATTCCAGATACTCCAGGTGATATTGTAAATCTCAATGGCGAAATTCTTGGTAAACATCGAGGTTTGCATCGATATACAATAGGCCAACGAAAAGGTATCGATATTCCATCTAATTGTGATTTTGAACATTACGTTGTGATTGCCAAAGATTACAAAACGGATCGATTAGTTATAGGGTTTGATAATCTTGAAACAAAAGGATTATATGCGACCAAAGTACGTGTATTTGGTTTGAATTTTATAGAAAATAAACCGAAGAATGGCGAAATTTTATTAGCAAAACCTCGTTATCGAGATGCTTCGCAAGAAATTACCTGGTCGTGGCTTGATGAAACTTCGGCTGAATTAACATTTATGATACCTCAACGTGCTTTAGCTGTTGGACAAGCTCTTGCTTTTTATCGTAGTAACTGTCTTATCGGTGGCGGTATTTACGCAGAGATATTAGGCTAGATAAGCAATTTATTTTTCAGAAGAGGATTCTGAAGACATAGATTCGGATAAAGATGTATAAGCTTGATCAAATGTTTCAGTAGAATTTATACTATCTATATTACATGCATTATCCACATGAGATAAGATTTTTTCAAATGTTGGCTTATCTTTTTTCATTTGTTCAGGAGCCTGAGGATCTTCCTCACAAAAATATTCATGCTCATTGTAAAAATACTTTTGAGCTAAGGCTTCTTTTTTATCGTAGTAGG
>CAKUXH010000030.1 GCA_934700265.1 uncultured Opitutales bacterium | reverse complement strand
ATGAAAAAAAATGATGTAAAAACAGTAAAAGTAACTGCAGAATCTTGCGAATGTAAAAAAGAAACTTGCACAAAAACAACTTCCTGCAGATGTAAAAAATGTAACAAAAGCAAGACAATTGCTATCATCAAATGTAATATTGGTTGGGGAAATACATTATTTATTCGCGGTGAAAGCACACCACTTAATTGGGATAAAGGAATTGCTCTCTGTTATGATGAAAAAAATCAAGGATGGATTTTTGAAAGTACATGCAAAAAAGATCTAGAATTTAAAGTTCTTATCAATGATGAACATTGGTCAGAAGGTAAAAATTTTGTACTCCATGCTGGAAAAACGGAAGTTTTCGAACCTAAATTTTTATAATATGTTTTGCTAAAAAAAGAGAAGTTTTTATATCTTCTCTTTTTAAAACATTTTTTAATAAACTTATTTACTAATTCCATCTGCAATTTTTGCAATCTCAACAAATGATTTCGCTTCTAAGGATGCTCCACCGATAAGGCCTCCATCGATATTATTCTGAGATAATAAATCTTTTGCATTGCTTGCCTTCAATGAACCTCCATACAATAAACGTACGCTTTTGGCAACTAGCTTATTAAAATGATTTTCAAGCCAAGCACGAATAAATGCATGAACTTCTTGAGCAATCGAAGGAGTAGCAGTTTCACCAGTACCAATGGCCCAAATAGGTTCATAAGCTATAGTTATTTGATGCATCTGCTCATCAGAAACATTAGCTAAGCACTTTTCTAATTCTTCTCCAATAATATTAAATGCAAGATTCTGCTTACGCTGCTCTAAAGATTCTCCTACACATAAGATAGGTTTCAATCCATTTTCAAGTAAAGCATGAATTTTTTCATTGATGAATTCATTCGATTCTCCAAGCAAGGTACGACGTTCGCTATGACCAACAATTACATACGAAACAAATTCTGCCAACATTTTCGGAGAAATTTCACCAGTAAATGCTCCTGATGGTTTTGGGTAAACATTTTGTGCTCCTAAAGAAATTAAACCTTGATTAGCATTAAACGCCTCACTTAAAGCTGTAAATGTTGGACAAATCAGTAATTCACTTTTAACATTTACACCTAATAATGATTTCAATTCAACAAAGAAAGCTCTTGCTTCCTCTGCTGTTTTGTTCATCTTCCAATTTCCTGCAATTAAAAAACGTCTCATCATTTTTCTTCTTTTATTTTTAAAGCTTCTAAACCCGGCAACGGTTTTCCTTCTAACAATTGTAAACTAGCCCCTCCACCTGTGCTTAAAAATGTAATTTCATCCGCACAACCACTTTGATGGATAGCTTTTACACAATCTCCACCTCCAATAATAGTCGTACCTTCGCAAGCTGCCATGGCATGTGCAATTTTATAACTACCTTGTGCAGAAGCTTCTATTTCAAAAATTCCTACAGGGCCATTCCAAAGCACAGTTTTTGAATCTCTAATAAATTTAGCATATTTTTCTGCTGTTTTAGGACCAATGTCGACCCCTTCCCAACCATCTTCTATAGAACCTTCAAAAACTTTTAAATGACCTAATGAACGATTATCAAAATCAACTTTATCTGTGGTCAATGTATCTACAGGTAACTGCAAATCAACACCCTTTCCCTTTGCTTTTGCCAACAATTGCTTAGCTAAGTCAATAAAATCAGGTTCTACACGGCTATTACCCACGGTACGACCTTCTGCCATAGCAAATGTGTAAGCCATAGCTCCTCCAATAAGAATACGATCAGCCTTATCCAGCAAAGATTCTATCACACCAATTTTATCACTTACTTTTGCTCCACCTAATACAACACAAAATGGTCGAGCAGGGTTATCTACCTTTTGACATAAAAACTCTAGTTCTTTCTCGATTAAAAATCCAACAGCTTTTTCAGCAACATATGGAACCATTCCAGCTGTTGACGCATGTGCACGATGGGCTGTACCAAAAGCATCATTCACATAAACATCTGCTAAACGAGCTAATTGTTTTGAAAAAACTTCATCATTTGCTTCTTCTTCGGCGTGAAAACGTAAATTTTCAAGCAAAACAACGGAATTTTCAGCCATTTCAGAAATAGATTCTTCAACATCAGCTCCAACACAATCATCTAAAAATAATACCGGTTGATTAAGCAAAGTGGCCAATGCCTCTGCTACAGGTCTCAATGTGTATTTAGCATTTTTTTGCCCCTTAGGACGTCCTAAATGGCTTGCTAATATTACTTTAGCTCCTCGTTCTAATATAAATCTAATGGTAGGCAAAGCAGCAACGATACGTGTATTATCAGCCACATTTCCATTTTGATCTAACGGTACATTGAAATCTACACGCACAAAAACACGCTTTCCTTCAACATTAATTTCTTTAATCGATTTGATTCCGTTCATACTTATATAGTACGACTTTATCCAACTAAAGTGAAGCTATTTTTTTAAGAAAATGTAAATTAAATTTTAAGATGTAACAAAGTTTACAGTAAGTAGAAAGAGCGAAAAAATCATTTAAATTATTCAATTTTAATTTTCGAAAGCAATGTGCATTACAAAAAAACAGCCATATTTTGAATTTTCTTAATATTCGTATAAAAATAAAGGCCGGAGGCCTGAAAAAGCAAAGAAGCTTTTTGAAAAAAGCCTTCTACTTCGATTTCAAAATTTCTTTATATGCTTCAAAAAAAGTATCGATCTGTTTTTTCACACCAAAAATATAAGTACAAAACATTACTAAAAACAAACTAATTTATTTTAACAAACTTGCTTTATAAAAACAATCAGACCAATAAGTTTGAAAAGCTTCTTTCGTTATTTTTTTAGGACAATAATCATGTGCCCCCAAGTATTGAACCCCTATAAACCTTGTTAACGGAAAATCCTCTTTTAATGATTTAGCTACATCTTTAAAGTTTTTAGAACGATCATCTATCAAAACAATACACTTAGGTTGCCAATTAACCTTCCTTAAAAAAGCACATAAAACCGTTCCTTTAGTCGTTGTTCCACATTCACTATTTGAACATAAAACCCCCTTATAATAAGCAGGACGATTAGAGCGATACTCTGGACATTCTTCTAAAATAAAATCCTGCTCCAGGAAACTATCCTCAAAACACAATCCCTTTTCTTTCAATTGTTCGTAGCGTAACTGCTCTAAACGTTGCTCACCAAAAAACTTACCAGTTAATGTAGCTGTAAAGGCTATCTTCTTTATCCCTTCAAATTGTTTCAATAAAGAATATATCCCCTCATCCACCAAATGTTGAGGCACTAAAAATGAATACATAAACGGAATGGTCACATCTAATTTTGGGTATTCTTTTTCTATTTTCCTATATACCCTTAAGTATTTTCTTGCATTGGGCACATAAAGCGCAGGATGATCAGGTTGCAAAATTGTCAAATCAATATCTATAGCCAACAAAACATCTTCTTTTTTATACTGGCATATCTTCTTTTGAAGGTATGCTGAAACTTCAGACATCTTATTAAATGTTTTATCCACTCCTTTTTTCAATCTAAAAAACAAACCCACGCTATAAAAAATTCCTATAAATATAATTAGTGTCTTAAAAACTTCTTTCATGTTCTAAAATATTTTTAAATTTGGCAAGCAAATTAATACCTAAGTGCCCTTTTTATTAACCCCACACCTAATCCTTGAAAAATAATATTAGGTATCCAAATGAGCATATCTGGGCGTAAATAAGGCTTAGATTCAAGCCAAGAAATGGCCATCACAATAAAATAAAAGCTTAATGCCAATCCAACCGCAATCACGATATTTGCTGAAGTTTCTGCCCGACTTAATTTTATTCCTAAAGGTATTGCAATTAAAATAAGCGATAAAATAGCAAAAGACATAACTGCATTCTTCTGAATTTCTAAATTTACAGCAATTTTATAGTTATAACCTGGCATACCATCCTTAGCTTGCTTCACTGACATCCGTTCCCTTAACAATTGTGACAATGTCATATAACCTATTTTTTTTACATAACCTCCAGAACCTAGCAAACTTGTTAATGGTAATGCAACAGATGTGCTATCAAAAGCAATCATTTGCGTTTCATTTTTACCATCTGCGTGCGTCGTATATTTTTCTCCAACCCCTTGAAGTAACGTTAATACAATGCTATTTTTTTGATCATCATATCTTAATAACCCCTTTTCTGAGTGCAAAAAAACATTTACCCCTGAAGCTTGTTTACTGTCTAATTCCCATAACCAACAATGATCAACCCAATCGTTAGATTTTTTTTCAATATAAAACATATAACCTGGAAAATCTTTTACAAATGTTCCCGCTTGAATAAACTTTAAAGGCCTTTCTCGAATAATATTATTTAAAGCAGTACGATAATAGGTAATCGAATGAGGTCCCCAATGAAAATTTACCCAAAGAGCAAATATTGTTCCTAAAGATGCTAGTAGTATCAAAGGAGCTAAAATATAATATAAACTTAACCCAGATGCTTTCATAGCAATCAGTTCATTTTGCGAGGATAATTTTCCTAACACAAGCAAGGTCGCAGTTAACATTCCTAAAGGTAAAGCATAAGCTACCATGGATGGGATTAAATGAAATAATGTATTAAAGAAAAAAGACCAATCAATTTTTCCACTTGCCAATAAAGGTAAAACTTCCTTTAATGCATTCCCAATAATAAGTACAAAAACAAACAAACCAATTGTATTAAGTGAAGTAAAAAAAAATTGTTTAAATAAATATCTTTGCAATGTGCTCAGCATAAATAATAGTTATAACATGTTTTAAATTCTTGTGGAGAAAAATTTCATAAAAAAATAGCTTTGCAATCCATAAGAAACCAGCTTTATTCATCTTTATATGGGAATCATTGTTTTACCAGAAAATGTTGCTAATCAAATTGCTGCCGGCGAAGTGATCGAGCGACCTGCTAATGTTGTAAAAGAGTTATTAGAAAATAGTTTAGATGCACAAGCAACCTGTATTGACATTCAATTCCGAAATGGCGGAACTACTCTTATTCAAGTTAGCGATAACGGCAAAGGAATGAATTCAGAAGATGCTGTGCTATGCTTTAAAAGGCATGCTACAAGCAAATTAAAAAACATCCAAGATTTACAATCTATTCATTCATTTGGATTTCGAGGTGAAGCATTACCTTCAATTTCAAGCATTGCAAAAGTTACCTTACATACAAAAATTGAAACAGAAACCCTAGGCACAAAAATAGAAATAAACGATGGAATAACATTAAAAAAAAGCCCTTGCACTTGTCCTATAGGAACCACTTTTACCATCGAACAACTTTTTTATAATGTTCCTGTTCGTCGTAAATTTTTAAAATCAGAAGCAACAGAAAGTGCTCATATTATTAATTGTGTACGTTTATATGCGATTGCGTATCCGCACGTTCATTTTACCTTAAAACAAGATAATCGTCTGATTTTTTCTTCTCCTAAATGTGATATATTAGAAGATAAAATTATTGAACTATGGCCCAAACGTCCTTGTAAAACCTGGATTAAATTAAATGAATCAACAGATAATATGAAATTATCTGGCATTATCTGCCCCCCAGGAGAAGGTTACGCCAGTAGTCAAGAAATCTATATTTTTTTAAATCACCGCCCTATTTCAAACACTTTTTTACTAGGAGCTTTACGTGACTGTTATCGCAGCTATCTCCCCATTAAAACTTACCCAGCTGCTTTCTTATTTATAGAGCTTCCTGAAAATGACGTAGATATTAATGTACACCCTACTAAGCGAGAGGTACGTTTCAAATATGAACAAAAATTGCGTCACTTTATCACAGAATGTGTCCGAAAAACTTTAGAAGGTATACATACTCAACCATTTGGAATTGAACACACTTCTATATTGCCACCTTTTGCATTGCCTAAAAATACCTTAAAAAATGATACAAACGATTGGTTATGTAAAGCATCCTTTGTAGAAAAATGTAAAGATTTTTCGATGAATGAACCAACTACTTCATTGTCGACCCCTTCTAATTTCACTATAAATAATACCGATACGTCTTTTCAAAAAATTTCAATATCGGAAAATAAATACACAGAATGCATTAAAGAAATCTCTTCTAATACATCTGCACAAACAAATAATTCAAATTTAAAGTTTTTTGCACTATGGCAACAGAGATATGCATTTTTTGACGAAAATCCTTATCTTGTTATTTTAGATTGCTCAGGAGCCCAAAAAAGAATTTGGTACGAGAAAATCTTGGCCAATTTAAAACAATCTGAAATAGGTCCATTGCAATGTGTACTGTTCCCATACGAATTTTCTATGGATAATATTCAAGCAGCTTGTTTGTATGAATCAATTGATTATTTAAACTTTAGAAAAATTTGTACCATTGAAGCTATAGATACCCAACACTTTTCATTAAAAGCTTTACCACAATGGGTACCTCTTGAAGAAATACATCTGTTTGTTGAACAACTAGTTGAATCCATTATTCAACAAGGACAAAATCAATCCCTAGAAACGTTATTGAGTCCTCTCCTACATAAATTATTGAAAAAACATACAACCAACCCTATTGAGAATAAAGAACAAGTATATCATTTATATGATGAATTGAAAAAATGTAGTAACTACGTAACCGATCCAGAAGGTAATAAATTATGGAAAAAATTATCCGGTCAAGATCTACTAAAAGGATAAATTTTATAAAACATTCATTCAATGATAGCTACAGCCAATGCAAAATCTCGGCTATGAGAAAGTGAAATTTTTACCGTTTTGGCATGTAAGTTTTTCAATAAATCTTGCCCATTTTCATCAAGGGTTACATAAGGAGCTCCTTTATCATCATTAAGAACTTCGATGGAGCTCCATTTTAAATATTGGCCGAACCCTGTCCCCAAGGCTTTAGCAACAGCTTCTTTTGCAGCAAAACGGACAGCAAATGAAGCATAAGGATTTGCTTTACTGAAGCAGTACTTCCATTCTTCTTCTGAAAAAACACGCCCTTTGCAAAATTCTTTGTAATTTTCTACAAAATTTTTTATTCGGGCAATCTCTATAATATCACTGCCTATTTGCATAATTACAAACGCGTTCTAGGTTGCCCAGACCGTAACCAAGATTCTATAAACATATCTAAATCCCCATCCATGACCGCCTGTACATTTCCAGTCTCCGTATTTGTACGTAAATCTTTAACCATTTGATAGGGTTGAAAAACATAGCTTCGAATCTGATATCCCCAACCAATTTCACCTTTTTCACCATAAAAACGTTCTAAAGCTGATCGTTTTTCATCTTGAAGACGCTCATAAATACGTGCTTTAAGAACTTTCATAGCTGTAGCTCGATTTTTAATCTGGGAACGTTCATTTTGACAAGTTACAACAATACCTGTTGGAAAATGAGTTATACGAACAGCAGATTCTGTTTTATTAACATGCTGTCCCCCTTTTCCACTCGCACGATAAGTATCAATACGAATATCTTTTTCTTCTATTGGAACCTCAACATCATCGCTTAGCTCTGCGACAACATCCACTGCACAAAAAGAAGTATGACGTTTACGATTTGCATCAAAAGGACTAATACGAACCAAACGATGCACACCTCGCTCTGCTTTCAAATATCCGTAAGCGTTGGTTCCTGAAACTAAAAAAGTAACCTTGCTTATTCCAGCTTCTTCTCCATCCTGAATCGTTTGAATTTCTGTTGTAAAATTTTTACGTTCTGCCCAACGAAGGTACATACGAAACACCATCTGTGCCCAATCACAAGCCTCAGTTCCGCCTGCTCCTGCATGAATAGTAACAATGGCATTATTAGAATCCATTGGATCGGATAAAAAGGCCTGTAATTCTTCTGAATCAACTATCTTTTGAGCTTTTAATAAAATATCGTTCAATTCTTGAGACCAAGCAGCTTCTTCCTCTACCGACAAATCAGTCGACTTGCAAAACTCAAACGTATCTGTTAATTCATCCATAACACTTTGACCTTGTTTTACAGATGACAGTGATCTCTCAATTTCTTTCGATTCACGCTGCAAACTTTGTGCCTGAGATAGATTTTCGGATGTCCAAAAATTATCGTCCGCCAATTGTTTCTGAATAAATGCCAATCGATCTTTTTTTTCATTAACTTTAAGGAAACTCAATACTTTTCCCCAACGTGTTTTCAAATTTTCAATAGCTTCTTTTTTCTCTACATCAACAATCATACTTGCACAACAGTTACACTAAATAATAACGTTACCAGAGATATAATATACGTCAAGCATACATTTAAAACAAGACTCAAAAGCACCCACTCATTAGTAGAAAATATATAAACAATCTCCGGAAAATCAACAAAAGAGATAACAAAACAGATGGTGGTGGGGGAGCGATTCGAACGCTCGAAAGGGAAACCCTGACAGATTTACAGTCTGCATCCTTTAGCCACTTGGATACCCCACCGAAATTACCTAACTAAAGATTACAGTAAATCATTTTTTTTTCATGACAAGCATTTTTTACAAAAAAATATAAAACCACTCTACACATCGATTAAGAAGGCTGCAAAGACCTAAATTTTCAACAAAAATAATATTATTATTCTAAAAATCCTGATTGCCGAAATGAATAAAATTTATCCTTAGCAATTATAATGTGATCAAGGAGACGAACAGATAAAACAACACATGCATGCTGCAAAGCCTGTGTAAGCTGAAAATCAGCTTGTGAGGGTGTAGGATCTCCTGATGGGTGATTATGAGCAATGACAATATGACTTGCTTCTCTTTTTAACGCTGAAGTAAGAATTTTTCTTGGATAAATTGGAGTTTTATTTACAGTTCCTTCCTCTAGGCGTTCAATACCATCATTAATAATCCGATAAGCATTATCTAAATAGGCAATTTCTAAAACCTCATGTTTTAAGCCACCTAAACGCAATTGCCAAAATTTAACCAATGCATCGTTGTTATTAAAAATGGGAACATTGCCAGTTGTTTGTTGTAAATAATAATCTAAAAACGATTTAATAATCCTTATACCAGTTGAAGTAACCTCTCCAATTCCATTCACTGAACGCAATTCAAAGGGATCAGCATCAAAAACGTTACGCACACTTCCAAACTTTTTTAACAATGTTTTTGCCAAATCTTTAACATCTTTCCTTGGTATACACAAAGTTAGTAATAATTCTAAAATTTCATGTTCAGAAAATCCTTTAAAGCCACTCTTTAAAAAACGCTCACGTAAACGCTTTCGATGACCATTACAATTTTCTGCCATAAATTAAATAAACAAAACTTTGCCTTTAAGATTAGCTTGCTGAGCGTGCTGTAAAGCTTGTTGCCACTGATCTAAAGAATAAGTTGCTTCAACAGGAAGTTGTAATTTTTTCGATTGAATCAAATTAAAAATCTGTTGCATACACGCCTTTTTTTCTAGAGCTGGACGCAAACGCATCCATCGATCCATCCAAAAACCTCTTAATTGAATATTTTTAAAAATAAGCTCACGCGTTGGAAAACGGACCTTATCACCTGTCATTGCTCCAAAAGTTACTAGAGTCCCATTTTCATCCAAAGCTTTTATCAAACCCATAGCAAACTCGCCTCCAACAGAATTCAAAGCCAATTTAGGTAAAGCACCATTAGTAAAGTCTTTAAGTTGCTTAATTTGATCTAGCGTAATAACACAAGTAGCACCAAGCTTTTTCAAAGCAGTTGCTTGGCTAATATCACGGACAAGATTGATTGTATTATAACCATAGATTTTAGCAAGCTGAATAACACACTTACCAACACAAGAAGTAGCCGCATTTTGAATAACCCAATCTCCCGCTCTTAAAGGCACAAAATCATTTAACAATCGTAAAGCCGTTGGCGGATTAATAAAAGCCTGTGCAGCTTCTTCAATGGATACAGATACTGGAACAATTACTAAATCTTTTACATTTGCAATACAATAATCCTGCCAAGTTCCTAAATCTTCTGGAATTCGAACACGCATCCCTGGCTTAAAGGATTTAACATCCACACCAATTTCACAAATTTCCCCAACTCCTTCACGACCAGCAACTGCCGGCAGTAGACTAAGACGGCCATACGTTCCTTGAATTTTACCAAAATCAGACGGATGGATAACGCTCGCTAAACGTTTAATTAAAACCTGCTGCGATTGTAATTCAGGCAATTTTTTCGACTCTAAAGATAATACCTCCTTAAAATCTCCGTACGAATTGTAAACAAGCGAACGATTCATATAATCCATAAAAATGGAACCTGAAAAATTATCAGTTCTTTCAAATGTCCGATACAGATAATAATCATTGTCTGTTCCCTGTACGATTGGATAATTAATGGTATCTACCGCATCCATACGAATCCAGCCGATGACATCTTCGTTGATGCTCTGCAAGCTGTCAAAATCAACAGGATTCTCCATTGCTTCAAATCTGCTTCCTGTTCCATATTCGCTCAGATCAGCATCTCCCCATTCGTCTCCCATCTTATCATTTGCATCCATGGAATCATCCAGTCCCTCTGTCACTTTCTGATCCCCCACATACTGTTCAAGACTTGCATACTCATCCACCCCTGTTTTATAATCCAGATAAATATGCACTAAACGCCAGGCTGCAAAACAGAAAACTACAACTGCAATGAGTAACACTAATGTACTGATTGCAGTTCCGATGCCACCTTTTTTCTTTCTCCTTGTCTCACGTCTTGCCATGCAGCTTTTGCTCCTTTCCTATCACATATTTTATGTTAAATTCTTCGTCGATTCTTTTTTCCACTTTCTGACTTTTTATTTGTACCAAGACGCTGATGCCTGGTCAATGGATCTTCCTCTTCTTTTT
>CAKUXH010000029.1 GCA_934700265.1 uncultured Opitutales bacterium | reverse complement strand
GGGTTATTGTTTGTAAATATTTCTGTTGGAGGTGTTTTAACTAACTTTGCAGCCCCTCCTATATTAATGGTCGCTTCCAAATGGGGGTGGTCAACTGCCTATGTATTTTCACATTTTGGAGTTAAAGCTATTATTGGTATTTGCATAGCTTCATTCTTTTATTTTATGATATTTTCTAAACAATTACATCAGTTGAATGTGGTTGCTAAAACTATGCCGGCAGCAGGTAAAGATGATACGTTAAAAATCCCTACAAGTGTTATCCTCATTCATGTGCTGTTTTTAGGGTGGGTTGTGTTAAATTCACATCATACTGTTCTTGTTGTTTGGGGTTTTTTAGCATTTTTAATGACGGCCCAAATTTTGAAGAAATATCAATCACCTATTGCATTGAAGGAATCATTATTAGTAGGGTGTTTCCTTGCTGGATTAGTAACGCATGGAGGGCTTCAGGAATGGTGGATTGAGGCGGTTTTAGGGCGATTAAACGATATGACGCTTTTTTTGGGAGCAGCTGTATTAACAGCATTTAATGACAATGCTTCATTAACTTATTTAGCTTCACTGGTGCCAGAGTTTTTAACTAATTCCCATTTGCAATCCGCAGTAGTCAGTGGAGCTGTGATAGGCGGTGGGCTGACGGTTATTGCTAATGCGCCCAATCCTGCAGGACAGGCTTTGTTATCGAAATATTTTACCAATGGAATTGTAAAACCATTGCCGTTATTTTTAGGAGCATTTATACCTACGCTTATTTTGATGGTTGTATTTCATATAATTTAAAATATTAATTGTAATTCTGCTGATTATTACATCGGAATTGCAAGATTTATGTATTTTTACTTGTATTGGGATAGAAAATAATCTTTTATAAGTAGTATTGGAGAGATGACAGAGTGGACGAATGTGCCTGACTCGAAATCAGGTGTGGGGGTAACCCCACCGAGGGTTCGAATCCCCCTCTCTCCGCCATTTGCAGTAGATAATTTTAGGTGAGAAGTTTAGATGTTATAAAAATCTTCTTGCGGAAAATTTAGAAATTCTACAAGAAGTTATTGTTTGTCTTATTTAGTTTTTTTATGCCAATAAAGCTGTTTTGCTTTTTTATAACAAAAAGCTCCATAAGTCGGTTGATTGTTAAAAGAAGCTAATTGTAATATTTCTTTAAGAATAGGATCTTGAGGGTTATCGCACATGTAAATATTAAAATTTTGAGGTAGCGATGAGTTCAATAATTTATTAATAAAAGTTCCCCAACCAAAATACCCTAAATTGGGATATACCATACGACCATTCTTTTTTAACATTTTCCCAAGAGATATCCATGTTTCGGTGGGGATATATTCAATGGTTTGCCCACCAATAATGATGTAGTCAAAAAATTCTTCGTATTCTAAGTGATGATATAGAAAATTTTCTGATTGAGAGAAACAAAATTTGATACTATTATGTTTTTTATCAGGTTGTTTTTCCCATAAACTCCAGAATAAACTTTTTCTGTATCCTGGGGTATCATAAGTAATTTCCGATCCTTCTGTTGGACAATTTTGTGAAAAACCTACAAACAAGATTGCTTTATCACTGCTTTTATCATTGCAAACCCTTTGTATGGATTGTTCATCTCTTGGAGAAATTAAGCCTTGAGTGCATTGAGAAAAATTAATATAAATAGGAGCAATTTTTTCTGAAAAAAATGAACGATAGGATTTATGTGTAAAATCATTTATTATTTCTTCGTTTACGGGGATAAGGTATTCTGGTAGTGCTTGATATTTTGATATCTGATGATAAGCAACATAGTTTAAAATATATTTTTTTGCTAAGTGCGTTTTATCGTCTTTACAAGAAAATGTTCTCAAAAAAAACGTTGTTGCAAGAGAAGAGATTGGGGTCATATAGTTTGTTTGTTCATGAATAGGGTAAATGTCCATTAATTCTAAAAATCGTTCAATTAAAGATTCTCCTTCGTTAGTTTTTAATAAACATTTTTCCTTTATATTCCAAGTAAATGAGCGTTCTAATACATTTCTTTGATAGGCAAAACGTATTTCTTCAAAAGAAGGACTTTGAAGTGGCAATAAATAATCATTTTCTTGTGCTAAGATTAGACTATTAAGTGTTAAAAAACTAATTCCAAATATTAACTGTTTCATACCAATGTATGAAAAGCATAAAATATTCCCAAAATGTGTATTATAATTTTATGGAAAATAAAAAAAGCTACATTACTGTAGCCTAAAAAATATATATAAATATTTTTTTAAAATTTCTTAAATAGAAGTGCTCCGTTTTGTCCACCAAACCCTAAATTATCTGTAATTGCAATTTTTACATTACGTTTTACAGGTTTGTTAGGCGTATAATTCAAATCACATTCAGGATCTGGATTTTCATAATTAATGGTTGGTGGAATGATGCCGGTTTCAATGGTTTTGATGGTAGAGATAGCTTCAACAGCACCAGCAGCACCTAATAAATGTCCTACCATTGATTTAATTGAACTGATGTTCATTTTGTAAGCATGTTCACCAAAAACTTCCTTAATAGCAGTTGTTTCCAACAAATCATTATAGTGGGTGGAAGTTCCGTGTGCGTTGATATAATCTACTTCTTCGGGAGCTGTGTTTGAGTTTCTAAGTACATTACGGTAACAAGCACACATAGCACGACCTGAAGGCTCAGGGCGGGTTACATGGAAGGCATCGCATGTAGCAGAATAACTGCAAAGCTCACAGTAAATTTTCGCGCCACGTTTTTGAGCATGTTCTAACGTTTCAAGCACTAATACACCAGCGCCTTCACCCATGATGAAACCATCGCGTTGAGCATCAAATGGACGACTTGCCTTCTCAGGACAATCGTTAAAATGAGTACTCATTGCTTTCATTGAGCAAAATCCAGAGAAAGCTAAAGCTTGAATAGCTGCCTCGCTTCCTCCAGCTAACATAACGTCTGCTTCGCCTAATTTTAATAAATTGTAAGCTTCTCCAATGGCATGTGCACCTGAAGCACAAGCACTTACGACCCCAAAACTTGGTCCACGCAATCCAAGTGCTATAGCGACAGTTCCAGAAGCTATATTGCAGATGGTTGAAGGGATCATAAATGGAGAAACACGTCTTGGACCTTTTGAAAAAAGAATAAAAGATTGCTCTTGAATATGCGTCATTCCTCCGATTCCGGTTCCAATGATAACACCACAACGATCTGATTCAACATCAGAGATTTCGATGTTAGCATCACTTGCAGCCATTTTAGATGCAGCAACGGCATAATGGACAAAAGGATCGGTGCGACCTGCTTCTTTGGGATCCATATAATTAGATGGATCAAAATCCACAATTTCAGAAGCAATTTTTGTAGGTAATTCGGAAACATCGAAACGAGAAACGGTGCGAATGCCAGATTTTCCCGCGAGTAAAGATGCCCAAAAATCTTCTACATTATTCCCAAGGGCATTTACCGTGCCCAAACCTGTAACTACGACGCGATGCACGTTTTGTGTTTCCATTTAAATTACTTATTTTCTGATTTTGCTGAGATGTATTTGATTGCTTCTCCAACCGTATTTAATTTTTCAGCATCTGCTTCAGGAATTTCACCACCAACCAAATCCTTGAATTCTTCTTCCAAGTTCATTACAAGTTGAACCTGATCCAATGAATCAGCACCTAAATCATCACGAAATGAGGCTTCATTTGTAACTTGCTCTTCTTTTACATTGAGCGTATCAACTACAACACGCTTTACTCTTTGTTCAATTGTTTCTGTCATAATAATTTTTCTATATAGAGAATGCTATTTATATACGGTAAGTATTTTTTTTATAAAATCAAGTGCAAAAATATTACATTACCATACCGCCATCAACTTTTATGACTTGGCCCGTGATATAACTTGCATCTTCCGAAGCCAAGAATACAGCTGTATTAGCGATTTCAATAGGATTACCAAAGCGTTTTAATGGAATAATTTTTTGTGCTTGTTCAATCACAGATTCAGGTAAATCTTTTGTCATGCTGGTTGCGATAAATCCTGGAGCAATAGCGTTTACCGTGATAGAACGGCAGGCAAGTTCTTTAGCTAATGTTTTTGTAAATCCTAATAAGCCTGCTTTAGCGGCAGAATAATTAGCTTGTCCGGCATTACCCATGATTCCGGAAACCGAAGAAATATTGATAATACGCCCCCAGCGTTTTAAGGTCATTGGTCGAACAAATTGTTTGCATAGATAAAATGCACTGAAAAGATTGGTAAAAAGTACCTGTTCCCAGTCTTCATCTTCCATGCGGACAAATAATTTATCGCGAGTAATTCCAGCGTTGTTAACTAAGATATCAACGTTTTTATATTTTTCAATAATCTTTTCTGAGACGTTTTTAATGGATTCTTTGTTGGAAACATCCATGGGGAAAGCTTCTGCTTTACCTCCTTGTGCAATGATTTCCTGAGCTACTTGCTGACAATTTTCTGGCGTTTTACTTACGCACAAAACAGTTGCACCTTCTTGTGCGAAACGTTCGGCAATTGAACGGCCTATACCTCTTCCTGCACCTGTGATAAGTGCGACTTTATTGTCTAATTTTTTCATAACTTTATATTTATATGTAATATTTTATAAAAAAAAACAAGTAATAACTGTAGTAAAATTTTTAGATCAAAGAAATTTATTCTTACTGATAAACAATACAGATAATATTAAAATGGTAGACGGTGTAGGACTCGAACCTACGACCCACTGGGTGTAGACCAGTAGCTCTAACCAACTGAGCTAACCGTCCAAAAATCTATGTCCTTATATAAGCATAAATAAAGAATGGAATGCAAGCCTTTTTTGTAAAAAATTACATTTTTCTATTTTTGTCGTTATTTTATGGAATGAAACTATTAAAAAATTACATTAACTTTAGACTTTTTAGAAGAATGTATAAGAATAAAAAATTGGTGGGATGTTAAGTAATATGTTCTGTTAATTTTTTGAAAACCAAGCAGTTACTTTTTGCCAGAGAGAATGGTTGTTGGTAGCACTTTGAGGTGAAGATTTCTCTTGCTGAAGTGCGTAGTGTAACAAACCAAAGCAATTAGCATAGGTAGGAGATTTTAAAGCATCATCAACACTAGCCAAAGCGCCTCGAACAAAACAGTCACATCGAAAAGATTGTGAAGCAATTTTTTCAATATTTTTCATTAAAGCGCCGCCACCGGTTAACACGACCCCTGAAAGTAGCAGTTCGTTATTTTCTTCGGCTTTTATAAATTTATAGATGTAATCAAAAATTTCTTGGGCCCGTGATTGAACAATCAAACGAAAATTTTTTAATTTTATTTTTTTATCTCCAATGGAATGATTGCCTAGTACCCAGACATCTTCCTCAGTTTTATCATGTTCTATGGCAGGGATACCTTGTTCAAATTTTAGACGTTCAGCATCTTCTTCATGAATTCTTAGGCCAGAGCAAAGATCATAAGTAAAATTTTGACCTCCTACTGGGATGGTTCCCATGATAACAGGGATCTGTTGCTTATATACAACAAACTCTGTTATTTGAGCACCCAAATTGATGACACAAATCCCATGTTCACGTTCAATTGGAGTGGTGGTAGCCAATGCGGATGCAATTCCTGAAAAAACGAGATTTTTTACCCGAAAGCCAAATTGATTTACAAGATAGAGCTGTTCTTTTATCGGTTCAGATTTCCCAAAGAGTGCATTGTAATAAACATTTAACTGGCTAGCTGCATGACCTAAAGGTTTATCAACAATAACATCATTGATAGTATAAAATTGACGGGTATGATGCAAAAAGATTTCACCTTCTGGTAGCTCTTTATGTAACGCTAGCTGATTGATTTTTTCGATGTCAAAAGAATCTACAACATGTTGAAATCCCTTTAAAGATAGTGATGTTTCATATTGCATGTTCCGCAAGTGACTTCCGCTTTGAGCTAAGCAAAGGGTATCGGGGAGAATCGAATAACGTTGTGACAAATCTTCGAAAAAGTTTTCTAAAACGTGCATCAAAGCTTTTGCATCTTCGATCTGGCCTTTAGACACACCTGCAGAGTCTACTTGTGCATGTCCAAGCAGATTTAACTGCTGATGGGTTGCCTCGCCCAGCAGGAAAGTAATATGCTGAGATCCGATATCTAAGGCACCTAAGTAGCGTTTTTTCACGATGATTAGAAGTTGTTTAAGTTATTACCGTTCTTTAGCTTTAAGCGTTATCGGTTTACCGACATTATCAACGCTATCCTTTTTTATTTCTTCACTTTTTTGTTGAGATGGCAACAATTGATTTGAAAAATTTTTCAAGGTTTCAAAGTTAAACCAAAGTGGTAGGTGAGATGTTAAGATCAAACGTTCTGGATTTACTTTTGCGGAATAGGTATAATTGAGAAATACCGGCATTTTTACAGGAATTTCGATGAAGTCGGATAGCCGAATTTGTGTCTTTTCGAAACATTCTGGCCTTGCAACGTAGGTAAATGTTTTTACCGAGTTAATACGCTCAATTAGTCGTTTTATTGAATCGATGTTGTCTGCATAGAGAAGATGATTTTTGCATACAGAAAAATACAACGGTACTTTTTTATTAGAAGTGTCTTTATTAATCATCCAATAAATATTTTGAATAGGGCACCCTTCATGCGTTTGAAAGTTTTTATTAAATACACAGGATAAACTTTTGATTACCTCACTACCGAATAATTTTTGTTCTGTTATCTGCTTTAATTGTTTGGGTAAGCTGATTGTAATAAAATTTTTAAGAGCGTTAACTAAAATTTCATTTGTGATTGCTTTTCCTTCAAATAGACCAAATCCCATAGTTTCATAATGGTACTTTATAGGTTGTTTAATGTTAGCATAACTTTGGAAATTGCCGGTTAAGTTATCGTTACAGAAATTTAATATTTCTGTGAATAAGGGATAAAGGGCATTCCACCATTTTAGAATTTCTTCTGCAATTTCGACATATTTATCGCAGTTTTTGTTTTGTTTTTTATGTTCTGTAATGTTTTTTTCGACATCATTAAGTTTTTCATGGATTGTATTTAACCATGTTAACATGCCTGAAAAATCTTGGAAGACGAAGTTTTGTATACATTCATGTGAAGTAAGATCTAAGCAATGAATTTGTTTGGATTTATCGTGAATCCCTTTAAACAGCGTTGCTGAAGAACTGTTAGGAAAATACTCGATTTCACAATTTGTTATAATATTGTTATCAATATAATCCAATCCCAGACGTATTTGTTTAATCTCAGGTTTTATCAGTGTATCCCAAAATTGTTTACCAATGAAAGGTAAATCTGCTGAGAATTCATTAATAATTGAAAAATCAAGATCGATTTGTAGTAAATTTTCGATCGTATTGGTTTCATTTAAAAATGGAAATTTTTCGTTTATATTAGTATCTTTATTTGTATTAGTATCCTGTAGTAGATTTAACAATGTTTTTTCACCAAACATCCACCAAATAGCTTTTTTATTTTCTTTTGGAGATAAATTAACATAATCGATAGTTTCTGTTTTTAAACGAGAGAGAGCTTTAAATAATGGGCTTTCTTCAGATAATTTTAAGAAGAGAATAGGTGAAATATCGCATTTATGGAAAAACAAAACCATGTGTATGGGGGATGTTCCTTCTTCACCTGGATATTGGGTACCTCCAAGGAAACTTGTCAATGAAATTGACAAAAGGGATGACATCCCAGGATAAAGTTTTTCTGCAAATTTTAGTGTTTTATCAAATAAATTATTTATGTTTGAGCAGGATATTTTTAAAAAAGGCTTGTCGTTTAGTTCTTTTTCAAGCTTTTTACTTAAACATGCTTTTGCATTTGAAAACAATTGAGAAATGTAATCATCTTCTGGTGGTAAACTATTTTTTATTTTTTGTGTATTTTTTATAGCATCACCATTTGCTAAAAAAATGGAAATTAACATTCCTATAGAGAAACAACCCAACTTTTTTATTTTTCTTGTCATATTGATCATGTACCCATTGTACCTGAAACCTTCTTCCTTGTCAAGGGGACCATTTTTAAATGGGTTAAATATTAATAAAAATGACTATATTGTGTATTTTTTCCTCGGTGAAACTATTTAAATTATTGGAAAAAATAAGAGCCGATTACAAAATTGTTAACTCCTAATGAAGTTAATTTTTGTGCTAGGCTTTCGTTGATGCCACCATCTAGGCATAAATCGAGCTGAGGGTAGTTTTCTCTTAATTTTTTAATACGTTCAAAGGAATTTACAATAAAGTTTTGACCGCTAAATCCTGGATGTACACTCATAACCAGTAGGCGATTCATTTTAGGGAGTATATATTTGTAGTTTTCTAAGTAAGTTAGGGATGTTTCAGGGTTAATAGCGAATCCCCATAAGATTTTATTTTCTTGTAAGAGCTCCAAACTTTTTTCTAAAGATTTTGTTTTTATTTCTAAATGAATAAATATTCTTTGAGCGCCTGCATCGATAAATTTTTGAATAAAATTTTCGGGATCAGACAGCATTAAATGGACGTCTCTAAATAGGGTAGGGTGTGTTTTAGCAATCTTTTGTACTACGGAAGGCCCAAAGCTAATATTAGGGACGAAGTGTCCATCCATAATATCTAAATGCACTTGTTTTAAATTTGCCTTTTCAATTTTGTCTAAGCCGCTTTCAAAATTGAGTGGATTTGCTGCTAGCAAGGATGGGAGCCATTCCATAGATTATTTTATAATTGGTGTACTATCAGTATTTAGAATAAAATTGGAAACTTTTTTTGCCAGTTTTTCTGTTAATTGTGGTAGTCGTTGATACTCAATGGTCTGAGCAAGGTTATTAGCATTGATATTTATACTTGCACTAAATGTTTGATCTTTAAAGTAGTATTTTCCGGAAATTCTATGCTTTAAACTGCATCGAATCGTGGCATTTAATGATAAAGTTTTGGCGACATCTGTATCGTATTCCTCAACACTTCCAATCGAACGTCCATAATTGATAATAGATGTTTCTAAAATAGCATCAGCTGTCTCATTTGAAGCTAATTTTATACTGTTTTGAAGCAAGTTATTACGAATTTGACGAGTAAGTGGTGTGGAAGCCTGTGGAACAATTGCTTCTATTTTCGCTGGCAATACACTGATGGTTTTTATATTCGTTTGGTTAATGGGATAACCTCCTTTGTAATGACAGCCTGATGGGATAAAAGATCCTAATATTAAAAAAATGTTGATAAAATACCTGTTCATAATGTACCTAAAATTTTTCTCTTGCTATTGTGTCAAAATTTTTTTAAATTATCAAGTGTAATGTATCACTAAAGATGCATTCTAACTTTAGATAACTTTTAGAAAAATGGAAGTAGGACTCAATAAAATCGAAAATGTTATCATCTTAACGATGAAAGGGCGAGCAGATGTTTCTGGTGTTAATAAGCTGGAAAATATTTGTAAAAAAATTTTAGAAAAAAACGAAAATAATGTTCTTATTGATGGAACAAATTTGGATTTTATTAGCAGTGCTTGTCTGCGTGTACTTTTAATGTTAGGAAAAGAAATTAAGAAAAATTCTGGGCGTTTAGCTATTGCACATTTGAATGAAGTTGTTCGTGAAATTTTTGAAATTTCTGGATTTATAGAATTATTCCCTGCTTATGAAAATGTGGTTACAGGCCTTTCACATTTTCAGCAATAAGTCCGTTTAGTACATGGATCAATCCATTATAGTTGAATTATCGTCCAAAGCTATGTCGATGGTTTTGTTACTCTCATTGCCTTCGATTTTATTAGCAACATTTGTAGGACTTGGTGTTAGCTTACTGCAAGCACTTACGCAGGTACAAGAGCAGACGTTAAGTTTTGCTGTTCGTCTTATTTGTATTACCTTAGTTATTATGCTAACGGCACATTGGATGGGAACAGAATTGGTTCGTTACATGGATTCTATCTTTAATTTAATTAAGCAATGGACAGGTAAATGAATTTCACGCAAATTCAGCCTTTCTTGGATTTTATACTTGTTATGGGCTTATGTTGTGGAAGAATTTTGGGATTTGCTTCCATATCCGTTTTTTTTTCTCAGCAATATATTACCGGAATTGCTCGCAACGCTGTGGTGATTGCTTTATCATTGATTTTAGTGCCTGTATTTTATACACATGGAGCCGAAATTTTGAAAGATAACAGTCCTTGGTTTATTTGTTTGGCAATCAAGGAAGTACTTATAGGGATTCTTTTAGGGTGGTTGTCTAATTTTTTATTTTACGTAGCTCAAGGTGTAGGATTCCTTATTGATACACAACGTGGAGCTTCGATGGCAAGTATGTTCGATCCTTTGTCAAATTCTCAGACAAGCCCATTAGGTGATTTTTTAATGAAGTTTTTAATCGTCTTAATCCTTGTGAGTGGATTGTTCTTTGTGCTCTTAGAGCTTATTTATTTTAGTTATGAAAAAATTCCTGTATTTTCTACCTTTGATATTTTTGGATGTTGTACTTTAAAATTTTTTAATACCAGCATGGGGACAGAATTATTAAGTCGTATTGTTCTACTTGGCGGACCTATTTTTTTTATTTTATTTTTGTCAGAATTTGGCTTAGGTTTGGTCACACGTTTTGCTCCACAATTGAATGTATTTTTCTTATCGATGCCGATTAAAAGTGAGCTAGCTATGTTCTTCTTTATATTATATTTATCTTATTTAACACGTTATTTTTGTTCAAACTTTGATTCAAATAATTGGGTTGCTAAGCTTTTACAGTTAGTTTCGCAATCATGAGTGAAAAAACAGAGCAACCTACTGCAAAAAAATTAAGAGATGCCCGTAAAAAAGGGCAAGTGGCTAATAGTAAAGATGTGACATCTACTGCTTTACTTATCGTTATATTTACTTACTTAGGTTTGAGACGAGAATATATTTTAAAAACATTGATGGATTTATTTATTGTACCAACAAGTTTTTTTAAAGAACCATTTTTAACCGCATGTGATCATATGGGGT
>CAKUXH010000028.1 GCA_934700265.1 uncultured Opitutales bacterium | reverse complement strand
AATAGATAGATTTTCCTTATCCCGTCTTTTCGCCCTTTCAACTACTTTTTTGCTATCTTTCTATCTATTTTGCAAAATTTAACACTAAAAACTTAATTTTCCTTTAAGAGTTGGCTAACCCGGGCCGCCGTAAGTCCCAAAGCCCGCGCACATGCGGCTTGGCTAAGGCCGTTTAGGCGCATATATTCGCGGATTTGTAGCGCCAAGGTCTGTTTGTACAATGCTTTATCAACCTTGGGCTGTTTGTCCGCTTTTCGGGCCACCAATTCGGACCGTTTCCAAGGTCCAGAGTGTGGCTTCACATTGGCACAGAACGAAAATTCGGTTCCACTGCGCAATACAACCGTAATTTTGCTTTCTTGGTATTCGTACCCAATACGGCAGATAATAGATTTAAGGGTTTCTTCTTGCTCGTATTCGGATAATTGTTCAAATAGGGCCCGGCTGAGAACCCCATTTTTATCCAATTCTGCAATAAGCGCCAAATGGAACTCTCGTTGCCGTACCGTCCGTGTGGGACAGGACTTATAACCCTCTTCTCGGCACTTCCGGCAAATGTAATAAAAATGTTTCGTATTTTTCTTTTTCCCATAAATAGGAACCATTGGACTGCCACAGACTTCGCAAAACAATAAACCACGCAAAATGCCAGGCGTTGCTTTCCTTACCATTTCATACATTTTTCGTCCATTATTTAACAGTTCTTGCACCGCCTCAAAAGTTTCTACGGACACAATTCCGTCGTGTTCACCCTCATAAATTTTCTTTTTGTAAAGAACCTTCCCAATATACAGCGGATTATGAATAATATGATAAAGTTGCGCACGCGAAATAGGGCGTGCCGGTAAAACCCGCCCATTTTTGCATTTCCGCTCCCGAAGAACAATTCCCCGCTTTTCTAGTTGCGCAAGTACCGGGACAACACTTTTTTCTTCCAGTACGCTATTAAAAATGAATCGTACTTCTTCGGCGGTTTCTGGGTGTGGTACCAACTTATGGGCTTTTTCATCTAACTGGTACCCAAATGGAATTCCTCCGCCTAAAAACTTTCCTTTCATACGAGAGGCCGCCATTTTATCTCGCGTGCGTTCGCTAATAATTTCGCGCTCAAATTGAGCAAACGATAACAAGATATTAAGCGTTAGCCGTCCCATAGAGGTTTTGGTATTAAAATTCTGCGTGACAGATACAAACGACACCTCACGCTTATCAAAAAATTCTAGTAACTGGGAGAAATCGAGCAAAGAGCGTGATAATCTATCCACCTTGTACACGACCACGCAATTTACCTTGCCCAGTTTGATGTCCTCTATCAAGCGCTGCAAACCGGGGCGATCGGTATTCGCCCCGGTATAGCCACCGTCATCATAAGAGGTTTCTAGCGCCTGCCAGCCTTCCCCACGCTGGCTTTTAATAAATGCCATACAAGCCTCACGCTGGGCATCTAGCGAGTTGAAATCCTGTTCCAATCCCTCACTGGTAGATTTGCGGGTATAAACCGCGCAGTTCATCGGTTTTATAATGTCACTCATAAGCCGAAGAAATAATACCCGCTTAAATGTTGCCCCGTGATGGCACACGCCACGGCGGACAGGGTTTTGAAATATTTATTATTGTATTCAAAACCGTGTTCCAACACTTTGACCACAACAAGATGCCCTTTGTACTTTTTCTCCAATATAGAGCCGGGCAGCGGGATACGGATATCCCGCAGTTTTTGATTCTTATTGTTGTATTTTTCGGCCCGCTGCTTATTTTTAGAAATTAATTGGGCTAGTGGATTAATCTGTGTGGCCACTTCTCGCAATTTGGCCAATTCTGTGGGGCCAGATATGGGTTTGGAGGATTGTAGGTTATTCCCAGTCGGTTTAGCAGTAATCGCTACTTGCGCCTTTTTGTATCCGTTCCCCACCTGTTGAGACTTGTCGCTTGATTTATTTACAGCATTTAATGTCGCAGTTTTTTTCTTCATAAAAACTCCCGATAGTTAAGTTTAATGGGCTATCTTTTGCCAATTTCTATTACCGCTTACTATCGGGAGCGAAGTCAAATTATGTTTATGCATAAAATCTGCCAATGTTAATCGGTGAACTCCTAACATCCTGGCAATTTTATTTTTTGATATTTTAAGTTGTAAATACTTTTCTATTTCTGCTTCTTTACCTTTGAGTTTTGTTCGCTGAGAAGTTGCCCCAATAGGGCGACCTAATTTTTTCCCTTCTGCTCTGACTCGGGCTAGCGCTTCTCTCGTGCGCTGTGAAATCAGATTTCTTTCTATTTCAGCAGAAAGGCCGAAAGCAAACGCAAGAACTTTTGCATTGATATTATCCCCCAATTCATAATGTTCCTTTGTTGTGATGATCTTAACTTGGTTAGTCATACAATGGTTTAAAATGCCCATAATTTGCATCAAATTGCGTCCTAGCCGAGATAATTCTGTTGTAATGATGACATCCCCCGGCTGTAATTTCTCAAGCAATTTACCGAATTTTCGCTTTTTTAACTCTTTTGTCGAGCTAATGGTTTCTTCAATCCATAAATCTATCTTGATTTTATGCTCTCTTGCGAATTTCCCAATCTCAAATTCCTGATTTTTGACAGTTTGTTTATCTGAACTTACACGAATATAACCGTATATCATTGTTTTCTCCTAAAAAATAAGATGTATCTAAATTATAGGAACCTATACGCGTTCCACCCTAGCACATGTATTGCATGGGAATAATAAGCAAATCAACATCTCGGGGAAACAATGGTTAGAAAATACTTTTGATAGCAATTCCTGGGTAATTTTGTCTCCAGTTGAGCAGAGTATCAGGGCCAAGATAGAAAAATATGGAACACCGCTCAGAGATTGGGATATTAAGATTAATAGAGGTGTTTTAACAGGCTGCAACGAAGCATTTATAATTACTACTGCAAAGCGTGAAGAGATTTTAGCCAATTGTAAAACAAAAGATGAGCGCAAAAGAACTGACGAAATTATACGGCCTATTTTGCGCGGGAGAGATATTAAACGGTACAAATACGATTGGAAAGGTCTATGGTTGATAGGGTTATTTCCGTCGCGCCATTATGATATAGATACCCTTCCTGCTATAAAAAAATATCTTCTAGATTTCGGGTTTGATAGATTAAAACAGACTGGCGAACCTGGCGCCAGAAAGAAAACATCCAACAAGTGGTTCGAAACGCAGGATACCATCGCATATTGGGAGGATTTTAAGCAACCGAAACTATTATATCGAGAAATTTCCACTTCTATGGACGCAGTGTATGTTAACTCGGATATGTTTATCAACAATAAAGCATACTTAATTACAGGAAAAAAGACTAAATATTTATCTATATTTTTCAATTCACAGTTTTTTACTAAAATTTTTCTTTCAGCGGCAAATACAACTGGTGGAAAAGGCCCAGACTTCTTATTGCCTCTAAGAATTTTTAATCCACCAGAAAATATTGAAAAACAATTGATTGCTTTGGCAGAAAAAGCTGAATATGAAAAAGCGGAATTACTAATTTGCCAATGTTATCAATTGAGTGAAAAAGAAATTAATTATATTCTGTAAAGGGAGGATTTTTCTAAATCGAAAATTATATGGAAGAGAGTTGGTTCTATCATCAGATTTTGCTACACGGAAAAGTCATTTTTTGCTTTAGATAGCACATGTTTCGCAATTGGGAAATATGTTAAATTTTTAACTTTCGTGTTAAATTCTCCGCTAGGACATTTTCTGTTGAAGGATTCTCCTAAAACCGGGACTGGAGACCTTCTAATTAGTGTTCAGGCCATTGCACCTCTTCGAATTCCATTGCCAAAGGATTTCAATGTTTTAGAACAAGATTCGATTAACGAAGAGAGTGAATTCTTTTGGATGAACTATACATACCAAAAATACCATTTGACCGTAGAAGAAAGAAACTATATTAACAAACTCTATAAGTGATTTAGAAATAGAATTTCCTCCGCTGTTAATTGATATTGCTTGTAGACAAAAGCGTTAACTTGTTCGTCGTCAATAGGGCGTTTTCTTAAAAGATTTTCTAGAATCGAAATTTCGCCTTGAGTGAGTTTTTTAATTGGTAATAATTCTACAAATTGTTTAAAATAACGCGATCCTTCTCCCAAATCAGATGCTATTTTGGGAAAGAACCACTTAATCAGTTTAGAATTTAGAATTCCTAACAGATACAAAGGGGCGGGAGATAGCATATAACAAGTATTGTTAAAAAAGAACTTCTCTGACACCTCTACAAAAGATGGTTCGGTGCTAATATCTGCCCATGCGATTTTCGGTTTAGAAAAATCCTCCAAATATGCGCAATTACGCAGATTGTAAGGAGTGTCTCCCTTGTCAGCGCGTTTCTCTATGTCTTTATAGCCATGATATATTTTCCCATTATAGGCCTCACCGCCTTTATCTAACCATTGTTTAATCGCAGGGTAATCTTTAATGTCAATCCTTGGGAATCTTCCCTTTACTCCATTATGGGTATTGATTAGCCACAAGCCTTTCCAATCGTATTTGTACCGTTTAATATCTCTCCCGCGCAAAATAGGCCGTATAATTTCGTCAGTTCTTTTGCGCTCATCTTTTGTTTTACAATTGGCTAAAATCTCTTCACGCTTTGCAGTAGTAATTATAAATGCTTCGTTGCAGCCTGTTTTAATACCGTAATTAATTTGAACGTCCCAGTCCTTGAGAGGTGTGCCATATTTTTCAATTTTTGCTTTAATACTCTGTTCAATAGCAGATAAGATAACCCAAGAGTTACTGTCAAAGGTATTTTGGAGCCATTGTTCAGTTGGAATAGTAATTTGTTTATTATTACCATGTAGCACATGGGCCAAAGTGGGACGCGTATAGGTTCCTTTTTTCATGACCAAAATATTGGTGTCCACAGTAGCATTTTCAAATACTCCTGCGCCTAAATCAATCAAATACAGGGGTTGATATTTAGACAAGAATAAACGCAACTCCTCGCCATATCCAGCTCGCATCCATTTATTGCTTGTAATATAAGTCAAAATACCACCTTGTTTTAGCAGCTCCATCCCTTTTTCATAGAACAAACAATAAATATCGCCCATACTATTAAATGTTTTGAAGTTGTAGGGCTTATACATTTTACCAAGTACCCCTTTGTTGGCTTGTAACGCAATATAAGGGGAATTGGCAATAACTATATCAAATCCGTCTTCAACGCCAAACATCCACATTGGATCGAACCAAGGGGTGGATTTATTTATAAAAGGATTCCAATATGTGTCACTTAATAAATCATTTAGCTCTAATTGAACTGATTTGTTCTTTTTGTATTGCTCAATCTCTCCATTAAAAAGGGCTGTTTGTTTGGCATTAAATGTTTGAAAACTCATTAATTCTTGTATACGTCTAAATTCTGCCTTTATCTGTTCCTTTCTCTCTGCCGATGTCGAAAAGAATTCTTTTCGCAAATTTTTAAGTGATTCAATTAAGTTGGCTCTTGAAAACAAGTCATCTTCTGCTTCTGGTAATGAAATCAATGTATTAGCACAGGCGAATTTGAAATCAAGGTTTGGTAAAGGTTGTGGATTATCAGCTTCTTCATCCACAATAAGTGTTAGAAAAAAGCGCAGGCGGGCAATTTCTATAGCCATTTCCTGTATATCTACCCCGAAAATACAATCACGAATAATTTTGTATTTGTTACCGTAGTTGCGTTGGAGTAATGAAGTATTTGGGATCAGGTTTATCTCTTCATATATTTTCCCATCGGGGTCTATCTCATTAAGAATAAACATGATTTTCTGTAATAAGCCCATAGGAAAAGCGCCAGACCCTACAGCGGGATCCAACGCTTTTAAGATAGTTAGAGATTTAAAAATATCTAGTTTTTGCTGTTTCGTTAATTCAGGCGTTTTTGTAACATCAAACAATTCATCTAAAATTTGATCATTTAAGTCGGTTTTGTCTTTTAGATAGGTTCGTAGACTTGTAGTGACCATATAATCCACTATTTCACGTGGAGTGTAAAATGACCCTGTCATATTACGGGCGGACTGTTGCGTTTCAGGGTTAATACTTGCTAATAGGTTTTCAAAAATGCGCCCTAAAATTTCTGGATCGACAGATAGGTCCATATCTACGGACGTGTTTTCGTCAATTGTAAAGTTATATGTTTCAAAAACCTCAAATAAGTCATGAAACCATTTATTAGGAATAGTCAGAGTGTTAAAATACCTGGACTGGTCAAATTCTCCAAGCTCATAGCAATCATCATCATGCGGCTCAAACAAGCCACCGTTCAAAAAGGGAATATCTTTAAATAACCCTGTAGCACATTTTTCAATTCGGACATCTCTTTTCTTATTTAATGTTTCAAAGAATAATGGCTCCAATTTATCATGATAATATGAGGTTGTTCCATCCAACGCCTTTAAAGAGAGTAGCTCCTCCGGGATAAGAGAAGAGTTATCTTTACGAGTTTTCTTCTTTAGGAACCAACAGAATATCAATCTGCCAATTAACCGAACGGCAAAATGTTCTTTAATCTGGTTATTATCGGAGGCCTTAGGATGCTTTAGGTCCGTTGATACAAGTTGCTCAAATAAACGATAAATTTGGGCATAAAATTCTTTATTTACAACTTCCAAAGAAAAGCGACTAATCAAATCTTGTGTATAATTTAGCTCTTTGCCATTTTCTGAACGCTGTTTTATTGGGCCTTTCGCAAAGAGCATAGTTTCTGGAGTGTGCTTCTTGCAGTCTTTTCCTAAAAGGAAAGAATAGCGATGAGGATTGGAATATAGATACGAAATCTTCCCATTTTTTATTTCTACATCGGTGGTAATAAGGGATAAACGCCATTGGTCAGAGTTCGGGTAGTAAAAAGCTACCAGAGCGTTAGATTTACTATTATACTTCTTCATCAGTGCCACAACTTCCTTCGTGATAGTGACACGCGGATCGTGACTGCTGTTTACGATAAATTCAAAAACCGATAAATCCATGTCATCTGATTCGCCTAGGTCATATCCCTTGGCTATATTTTTGAAATCGAAATACAGTTCTTCTTCGTTAGGGACAAAATCCTCTGTCAGAAAATCCTGTAAAAATCTTTTAAAGTCGTTTCTATTATAGGCATCTTGGACATTAAATGTTTTCATGAATTTTAGTCTCCTAACAATTCTTCAGATAGTAAAATGGTTTCTGGTTCGCTTTCGATTTTAGAATCTTTATTTAAGAGCGTTCCCAGATACTCTAGAGGTAGAAATAAGCGCAAATCTTTAAGGGCGTCCTTATTAGTTGCACCGATTTCTTTGATTTTCTTTAAGTAGAAGGTAGGCATCGTTTCCAATTCAATGACTTTTTTCAATTCTTCCAGATATTCTTTATCCAACGTACTATCAATCTGTTTCTGTAAGATTTTGATTATGCTTAGGGCATCTTGTACAGAACGGCTTTTGGGTGCAGCATGTTTGACCAAGCCACTAGCTAGTTTGGCGTTCTGATACAGGCCATAGAAAGAGTCTGATACGGGCGCAGATTCCTCGCTCTTTGCAGTTCTGAATAAAGCCAGAGCCTCCGGAGGTGGTAATAAATGCGTTTCACCATTAGCGGTAGCAAGAGTAAAGCGGAATGAGTCCCCTTTTTTGGAAAACAAAAGCACGCCATTGGATACCTGTAAAGTGAATAAATCGGAATCTTTTCCCATTTTTTCAAGCCAATTGCCTTTTCTTCTTCCAATCCTACAACGTGGAGGAAGTGAAATCGCCTTGTTGTATGTCTCTATATCAGTGGTTCTAATGCTATTTAATTCATTCCTATAGAATACATCCCAAGACTCCTTTTCCATTTTATTGGCTTCTTCTTGTATTTTTGCGCCTAGATAACCCTCTAATGTCTCATTGTCCGTTAGAATTTGGGTATCCGCCCCTAAAATCGCTTGAAAGAGCTTCATTTTGAATGTACTTATTTCGTGAGTGTGACTCACTCTTTCTCCAGTTGCTGTCGGGAAAAAGTTATAAATGTACAATTCGTCAAAAACTTTCTTGTTGATACGATTGATACGTCCGAATCTCTGGATGACTCTAGTCGGATTATACGGAATATCGTAGTTGTATATCGCTCCGGCTCTATGTAAACTGAACCCTTCGGAAATTGCATCGGTAGCAATCAAGACATCGTAATCATCTTTTTGATATCTCGTGGGATATCCTGCGTCGAAATTTGTTCTTATTATTTCACGATTAGCAAGACTGGACATAGAGGAATCGTATGCTAAAACCCGCAGTCCGGCATCTCTCATTTTTCTATACAAATATGTTTCAGTATCAGAAAACTCTGTAAAGATGATAATTTTCCTTTTCGGTTCCATCTTCAAAGAATCCTTAATTTGGTTTAAAATCATGTCGAATTTCGGATCACTTTTAACTTTGTCCCACTCTTTTATAATGTCGGATAAAAGTTCCATGTCTTTATTTAGTTCTTTCAAGAAGGATTTGCTCAAATATTTAGCAGGAACAAGCATTAGCCCTTTATCTATGTCTTTAGACAACATGGACTTTAGGAATTCATCTTCTTCGAACAGGGAGTTTTCTTCAATGATATCTTCCAAATCATCAATATCTGGCAAGTTGCCTTCCTTGTATAGAGGAATCTGGTAAACTTTTTCGTACCACTCCTTTAAGACTTCCATTGAATTTAATACGCTATGCAAAGTCTTCAAAAAGGCATCTTTAGAGCTTTCGAAACGCCGGACCAATAATTGTTGCATGAATTTGGCCATGTTACGTTGGCCTTGCTGGAAATCTCTTCCATCGAAGTATTTTTTAATATCTGCGGGTTCGCCTTCAAGATAAGTTAATGGTTTGTAGCGGGCTCCAATAAAACCATCATCGCCAACTAGCCGCTGTAACGTCCTTTTGTATAAGTCGGACAATTCCCCCAAGTTATAAACCTGGGATTTTGGTGGTTTAACGTTCGAGAAGTGAATATTTTGCTTTGCTAAATCTTCTTTATAACAAGTAAGGTTTTCCAAATCCACTCTAGTTCTACGAATGACAACCGGATCTAAAATGTCCCTTATCTTGGCTGCAAGTCTTCTGGATTCAGCATCAAACTCTGACTCATTTGTTGTTTTGGCACGATGACTCTTCTTTAGTTTTTTATAGTCACTGACTAAAGCTGCCATCTGATTTCCCAAGTCACTTACAGTTTGAATAGTAGAGTGTGCAGGGATCTGGAACAGCTTTATTAAGGAAAAAATATCTTCTGGTCTATTGTTAAATGGGGTAGCTGACAATAAAAGCACTTTATTTCCGGCGCAGAGTCTGTGTAAGAACCCATATGCTTCCGTGTTTTCATTTCTATAACGATGGGCCTCATCGATAATAATCAATAGATTGTTCTCACCTTCGTGGTCTTTTACAGCTTGCTCTAATTTGCCAGGGGTATATGTACAGCAACCTCTCAATCCGAAATCAATTCCATAGGCCTTCCATTGTTCTTCCAGGTGTGGAGGTGTAATAATTATTGTAGGTATATCAAGGTTGGCAGCAATTGTAGATGCAATAATACTTTTCCCTAAACCTACCACGTCTGCAATAATACATCCGGAGTGCTTCTTAACTTTTGCCAAGCCTTCTCTAATAGCATCAATTTGATAGGACACGTCGAAAAACTGATTCATGTGGTCACGAGTCAGTTCTTTAGGAGTTTTAATGTAATCCTGATTTAACTTAAAAAATTCATCCAATACCTTTATGTACAGCAGGAATGGGTCGGGGTTTTGCTCCAACCATGTTTTAGATAGGACTTCCTTCTTAAATTCATCTTTGTTAAATTCTCCTACCAACGGTATAGAATCTTCCCAGAGCTGTTCAAAAATCTTTTGTGCATCTTTAAAGTCATTAGCATCTTGCAAATATACATTAATTTCATTTCGTGCACTAAGCCCTTGATAGGATAAATTACTTGAGCCAATAATTACTTTGCTATCATCTTGTCCGCTGCTCCCATTTTCCGGTGGAATATAGAACAAATACATTTTTGCATGGTTGGGGTCCCGTGTTTTTCTTACCTCTAGCGTGCCATCTTCCAATTTGTGCAAAAATAGCCTATATGACTTCTGAAATTCCTGATTATCAAATAAATCAGAGTTATTAATACTATCTTTGATATTTCGAAAATATTTTTCCCGAATAGACGCTATAGCTGGCATTCGAGAAGGCAAACTGGTTTCTAAACTGAATTCTCGTATGCAATTATTGAGATCCAGTTCGACATCCATTCCAACTAATATTCGAATTTTTTGTTTTGCAATATAGTTATAAATTGAATAGAACCCAGAAAAGAAAAAATAGCCCACTAGGAAGTCTAATTTTATAGATTTTTTAGACAAGTATTCTAATCTTTCTCTTAAAGTCTGTTGCCCAGCACTATTTGTAATAAATTTTGAGGCCATTTTTCGTCCTTATAACTATAATCATTGGTCTAGCATTAAACCAATATTAAGCCCCAAATGAGACAAAAAAACGGCTGTCATATTTGGGGCAACGAGACTTGGCCCAAATATAAACAGCCGCGGCCTTCTGCCATATTATTAATATGGCAGAAAGCACTCGGCACAGCGTATTGAAAGGATCAGTTCCGATACATTGTGCCTAAAACGACTGTTTTTGGAGTCTCGTTGCACTACTTTTGCAGTCCACCGTATTCCACATACGGTTCCAAAAACAGAATAAATTTTTAATAAGCCAGATTAAGGCTTATATCTATAATAAAAATCCTCCATTCATTCTTTGTTTTATTGTATACATTTATTTCTGCCCCGGCAATATCTTTTTTACTTCCTATGTACTAGAAGCATTGTTTCGTATATGTTTTGTATGTGTTCGGCTGTGATGGATAGGCCGTAAAGACTACCCATTATTTGGTTCAAAGATTTTTCTTTTGCGCCATCTTGGGCGGAGGCTATTTGCTCCTGCAAATCCGCTGCCAATTCCGCTAATAATTGTAAATGATTTGTTAGTATTGTTAATTTATCCATAACTTTTGCTCTTTTTGATTTGGAGCGGAGCCCCTGTCTGGCTCCGCCCTTATAGTACGCATTACTAATGCGGGCCAAGTCAAGTACCCCGGGCTTTTGCATAGGGAATTCTATGAAGTGACAACTAAATAAAATCAAAGCGTTTTTTGGCCTTAAAATTAAGAAGTTGTGTCAAAGCA
>CAKUXH010000027.1 GCA_934700265.1 uncultured Opitutales bacterium | reverse complement strand
GCTTTATCCTTTGTATGTCCCTATTCAAAAATGATTCAGATCATCAACGATATGGGAAGTCGGTTAAATTATTTTGCTAGGTTAAAACAAGTTGAAATTAAAAATATGGCGAAAGATGATAATTTGTCTGTAAATTTAGTTTATACAGTTTTAGGTAAAATTCATCCAAAGGGAAATGATGATGCATAAATTAATAATTTTAAGCATTTGTATGCTTGCTTGTGTTACAGTAAGAGGGGCTGTAAATAAAAAAGCACCTGTTAATAAACAAGTTCCGATTTCAACGGTACAGGAACGAAAATCATGGTTAAATGTTTGTAGTAATTTTTTAAAAGAGGTGCCTGTAAAAATTTCAGATAGCAATAATTTATTTATCTATGAGGAAGTAAATTTAGAAAACGACAAAGTTGCAGAGCCGGTTATTTCTAAGGAAGAACCTAAAAGAACAGACGAACTTGTTATTTTGCAAAAAGTAGGTGAAGCTATAAAACCGGAAGGCCATGTTGTAGTAAATGGGAAAGTTGCTTTATTTTTACATGGCTCTCGAATTGTTACAACACAAACCGTTTTAAAAGCTAGAACCAAAGATCAAACTTTTAGAATTACAATAAAAAGTATTACAAAGAAACAATTTACGCTTCAACTAAACAATAACACTCTTGTTTTTAACTATTAAATATCATGAAAAAATATATACCTATCATTTGTGTACTAACGGTCATCAGCAGTCCAATGAAAGCTTTTGATGCTTCTCTGAAATTGCCTTCTTTTGACGATTTGAAAAAAACATCTTTAAAGGCTCAGCAGCCGGAAATTAAGAGTGAAGTAAAAGAAACCTCAAATGTAGAAAATATTGTTGTTTCTTTTGATCAGACAAATAAAGTTCCTAAAATAACGACTTCGGATCAAGTATCTGTTGATTTTATCGATGAAGATATTAAAAGTGTTTTGCGGTATATTTCGGAATTGTATGATTTAAATATTATCATTCCGACTGCTTTGACAGGGAATGTAACTCTTCGGTTAAAGAATGTTTCTTGGCAAGATTTGTTAATAGCGGTTTTGACTCCCTTAGGTTGTTCTTACGTCGAAGCGAATGGCATTGTTAGAATTTGTTCTGAGGATATGGAGAGAAAAGAACCGTTGATTACCAGAACATTCCTTTTAAAATTTGCTGATGCCAAAACAGTGGCTGGGGAATTAAAGGATTTTATTGATAAGGAAAATAAAGAAAAGCTTACTTTTAACTCTCGTACAAATATCTTAATATGGACTGGTAGAAGTAAAAATGAAAAATCTATCGAAGAGATTATTAACAAACTTGATAAGCCAGAAACACAGGTTATGATTGAAGCTAAATTCGTTGAGGCGTCGAGCACATTAGCCGATACGCGTGGTATCAAATGGCCTACAGGTTTATCTTTTGCTTTAGATCCTGATGAATCTTCCTCTTCCTCTAGCTCTTCCTCTTCCTCTAGCTCTTCCTCTGATGATACACATGGACAAAATGTTTTGGGTTTAAATGGATCAAAGGCTTTTGGAAATAAAAATCTTTTTGTAAGAACATTGTCGGCTTCGTTTGATTTTTCTCAAACAGATAGCATTGGTAAAACGTTATCTAATCCTACGATCATTACTATGAATAATGTTCCGGCAACCATGAGTGTATCTACTAACTATCCAATTCCAAAATACGAATATAATTCGGATCAAGGAAGGTTTGAAATTAGTGGATTTGAGGAAAAACCTATAGGACTTGAGCTAAAGGTCACACCTAAGGTTCAGTCTGAATATATTACATTGCAATTGGAGCCCTCATTATCTAATAGTGCAGCTGAAGTTACATTTACAGCCGGGAACAATACAAGTGTTAATTATCCTAAGATTAACTATAAAAAAGCAAGCAGCATGGTGACTATTAAGAGTGGTTATACCATTGCCATTGGAGGGTTGATGTCTCAGATCAAGAAAGAGACGAATACCAAGACTCCAATTTTAGGTGATATTCCTTTAATAGGGAACCTTTTCTCTCATAAAGGAAAAGAAGATGAAATAACCAACCTTCTTATATTCCTATCGGCTACACAAATTGCTTACGATGGAACCATCCTTTATCCTCATCAAGTGGGTGCTAAAAATATATCCAATAAGCGCATGTTCCAAATGGGGTTAACTCAAAAAGATCTACCAGGAGAAACACCACTTACGGATGAAGAACAGAATATTTATTCCGAGATTCAGACTTTGCAAAATAAACTGGATGACCTTCTTGAATCTAAAAAGATCAGTGATTCAAAGCAGCTGTTAACACGGTCTATACAAAAAGAAACTTTACCTCCAGCAAAGGAGCCTGCAAAACTTAATCGACTTAAAAAGGAACCTAAACCTCGTATGGATCGTATAAAGACTCTTAATAAGTCTAAAACAAAGGCTACGCTCACAAGAATGCGAAAAAAATAATTTATACTTAGAGCAGGAGAATGATTCACTCCTGCTTAAACTTTCTTAAAATATTCGTTTTTAATAAATTTGGAGAGTTTTTATACCTCAAAAGTAGGCTTAAAAATAAATCAGAAGCATTATAAATGAGGAAGGGGGGTAAAAAAAGTTTCTTATTTGTTTGCATAGTAAAGGAGAGTTACTCATGCTAAAGCTGAAATATTATGGTAAGAACGGCTGAATATAATTTTGAAACGATCGAAGCTCGTTGGCAGAAGTTTTGGTTAGACAATAAGACTTTTCACGCAGAAAAAGATTTTAGCAAAAAGAAATATTGGGTCTTAGATATGTTCCCTTATCCTTCAGGTGCAGGTTTGCACGTTGGACATATAGAAGGCTATACGGCTACCGATATTATTGGTCGTTATAAAAAAGCGAATGGTTTTAATGTGCTTCATCCGATGGGATGGGATGCTTTTGGGTTGCCTGCTGAGCAGCATGCTATCGCTACCGGGTTACATCCGTCCATTAATACAAAGATCAATATTGATAATTTTCGCAAGCAAATGCAACGTATTGGTTTAGGAATCGATTGGGATCGAGAAATTAACACGACGGATCCTGATTATTTTCAATGGACTCAGTGGATATTTTTGCAACTATTTAAGCATGGGCTAGCTTATGTGGATCAAAAACCGGTTTGGTGGTGTCCACAATTAGGAACCGTTTTAGCTAATGAAGAGGTTGTAGATGGAAAATCTGAGCGTGGTAATTATCCGGTTGAGCGTAAAGCATTACGACAGTGGGTGTTAAAAATTACTGCGTATGGGGATAAATTAATGGATGGAGTTGAATCTTTGGATTGGCCAGAAGCAACAAAACGTCAGCAGAAATTATGGATTGGCCGTTCAGAAGGTGGAATTATAAAATTTAAGTTATCCAACGGTTCATTTATGGAAGTGTTTACGACACGTCCAGATACATTGTTTGGTGTTTCATTTATTGCAGTTGCCCCAGAGCATCCTTGTATTGATTTTATTGTAACACCCGAATACAAGCAGGCTGTACAGAAATATCGTACATCGATTGCTTCCAAAAGTGATCTTGAACGTACAGATCTTGCTAAAAGTAAATCAGGTGTTTTCACAGGTGCTTACGCTATTCATCCTCTTACAAATGAAAAGATTCCTATTTGGGTAGCAGATTATGTCCTCATGTATCATGGTACTGGGGCTATTATGGGGGTTCCTGCACATGATGAGCGTGATTTTGAATTTGCTAAAGTTTATAATTTACCTATAAAACAGGTTATTAAAGCCAATGGTAATCAAGATTTACCATTTTGTGCTGTTGGGGAACTTATCAACTCCCAGGAGTTTTCAGGGAAGAAGACAGATGAAGCTCGTAAAGCTATTTTAGAAAAACTAAAAGCTTTAGGTATAGGAAAAACAACTGTACAATATAAATTACATGATTGGTTATTCTCTCGTCAACGTTATTGGGGGGAACCTTTCCCCATTATTTGGGTAAAAGAAGTTGATTATAAGAAGCTGATAAATAGTAAGAATTCGCCATTTCATGAATTTTTACCACGACAATCGATTTCTTATCACGATAATGGAGAAACATTTTGTGCTGTTCCTTTATTATCGAAGCATCTACCATTAACATTACCAGAAGTTTCTTCGTATAAGCCTACAGAAGGGGCAACGACAACATTACAAAATGCAAGTAAAGCATGGTTAAATGTTAAAATTAATATGTCAACCGGTGAAATTTTGCCGGACGATGGCCAAGTTAGTGATGACTGGATTTCAGGTATACGTGAAACAAACACGATGCCACAGTGGGCTGGATCTTGCTGGTATTATTTGCGTTATTTATCTCCAAAATGCAAGGAACGTTTTGTTGATGCCGATGAGGTTAATTATTGGCAAACCCCTGATTTGTATGTAGGTGGAGCCGAACACGCTGTTTTACATTTATTGTATGCACGTTTTTGGCATCGATTCTTATTTGATCTTGGACTTTTACCTTCGAGTGAGCCATTTAAAAAACTTTTTCATCCTGGAATTATTCTTGGTCCTGATGGCAATAAAATGTCAAAGTCATTAGGGAATGTAGTTAATCCTAACAGTGTGGTTGAAGAATATGGAGCAGATTCATTGCGCTTATACGAAATGTTTTTGGGCCCATTAGAGGCTTCTAAGCCATGGAGTTTGCAAAATGTTGAAGGGGTATATCGATTTTTGAAGAAAGTCTGGCGTGAGTATGTTAATTTGGACGGCAATGTCTGTGAAAAAATTCAAGATAATGTATCTGATAGCAATGAATTTTCTTATTTGTTACATGAAACAATAGCAAAAGTTACAGAAGCCATTGAAAATCTTCGTTTTAATACAGCTATTTCTCAACTCATGATTTGCATGAACAGATTTCAAAAAGAAGTTGTCATTTCTAAATCTTCTGCAAAAATATTTTTGCAATTATTAGCTCCATTTGCTCCACATATTTCTGAGGAACTATGGGAACGTTTAGGTGAACAAAATTCCATAATCAATGCTGGATGGCCTGCCTATGATCCAAATAAGTGTGTACGGTCTGAATTAAAAATTGTTGTTCAGGTAAATGGAAAAGTTCGTGATGAAATCTTCGTGCCTGTGGATGCTTCTAAAGATGAGCTTTTAAATACTGCAAGAAAAGCAACGAAAGTTATTCCTTATTTATCTCAAGGGAATGTTGTTAAAGAAATTTGCGTTCCTGGAAAACTTATAAATTTTGTTATAAAATGATAAATTGCTTTCTTCCTAAAAATTTTGATCCTTCTTTGCCAATAGCTTTATTGGCAGGTAAAGGGGATTATCCTCGTTTTATGTGGGAAAAAATAAAAGAAAAATGTCCTAATTGTTATATAGTTTCATTTGAAGAAGAAAATAAACCCTGGTTAGATACGATAGATGCTAAAAGATATTTTTCTTTTTCAATAGGACAATTAGGTGCATGGTTAAAAGCATTGAAACAGCATAAAATTCATTATGTTGTTTTAGCTGGACAAATTACTCCAAAGCGATTATTTCATGGATTAAAGCCAGATTTAAAGGCTATATATCTACTTTCTCGGTTAAAAGAGAAGAATGCTACAACTATTTTTTCTTCCATTATTCATGAAATTGAAAAGTTAGGTATTGAAGTATTGGATGCCCGTAGCTTTGTTGAGGAGCTTTTGGTTGATCAAGGAGCTTTGACAAGGAATAAGGCTAGGATTAATCGTGAATTTCTTCAAAAAAGTATCCATATTTGTCGAACAATTGCTGGGTTGGATATTGGCCAGAGTATTGTGGTTTGTAATGGAACAGTGATTATCGTAGAAGGTTTTGATGGAACGGATGCTATGATTGAGCGAGCTGGTAGCATTTGCAGTAAACCTATGGGGCTTATAAAACTTGCTAAAGCATCACAGGACTTTCGTTTTGATGTTCCTGTTTTTGGTCCAAGGACATTAAAAAAAATGTATATGGCTGGAATTCAGTGGGCTGCACTTGAAAGTAAAAAAACATTAATGCTTCATAAATCTGAATTACTGAAGGAAGCTGAGCGTTTAAATATACATATATTAGGTTTTTAATTTATGCCTTCAATTTTATCTACATCCGATTGGTCCAAAGTGCATGATATTTGTTTAAAAGCAGATGTTAATACGTGGGTCATTTGGGATGTTGATAATACATTGGTTTTTGCAGCCTTGTGTGTACATGATGATTTTTATAAAAAACAATTAAAATTGATAGAGGAAAGTGAGCATGGTAAATTATCGAATTTCGAAATAAAAGAGTTATGGTATAAAATTCGTTTTAGTTTACCTTGTTATTTAATGGATAAGGTTGTTCCTGTTACCATTAATGATTTACAATTAAGACAAATCGTTACCTTTGCATTAACGTATTTACTTGCACGTACACAAAATTTCGATTGTGTTTCATGGCGTATTCAGCAATTAAGACAATTTAATATAGACTTTTCTGTAACAAGTCCGATAAATAGGAGGGTTGAATTTAGGAATATGTCGCATGATTATCCTGTGGGCTACCCTACATTAAAGGATGGAGTTTTTTGTACCCATCATTGTCAAAAAGGGAATTGTTTGGAATTGCTTATCGAACAGGTGGATATTAAACCTAAGAAAATTATATTTATTGATGATGCTTTAAATAATTTAAAGGGTGTCGAACAGATTGCAGAAAAGCATTGTATTGATTTTTTAGGTATTGAATATTTAGGATATCTTAATATCAATCCTAACAGACCTTGCTTAGACGAGACTTTATTAAATCGTTGGAAGGCTTTCAAAAAAACAGGGAAATGGAATCGAATCCCAGTTCTTCGCTAATAAAATTTATTCTTTATCTTGATTTTTATTTTGATGTAAAATATTATTACGAACTTGGTCTGTAATTGTATCGATTACGTTGTAACAAACTACATATGTCTGGCAAAAACAATCATGCATTCCTCTATGCAATTTGTTAATACAGATAAAACATAAATTAAATACCATAAAAAATGGCCATGCAGTGAATAAGAAAAATGTCAGAATGCCTGCACGCAAAGTAGAATCCCATAAAGAAGGTGGCTTTAATGTCGATAATTTCAATGTGCGAAGATTAAATACTTGTTTGCCAAGCGTGTTTCCTTGTAAAATTAAGGCATTCAAGGTATAATATCCCCAGGTGATTAAAAAAAGAAGACGATCAATGTCAATGAACATATCTGTAATCGCTTTATGGGCATTTAATGCATCTAAAAATTCTATAAATTGTCCAGCTTTTAATTGTTCAGTAAATGACTCTAGTAAGATTCTAAACTGAACAATAACATCAGCATGATGTATAGGAATCCATAACTTCCCAATAACAAAAAGACTTAGAAAGAAAACTAAAGTTAAATCTAAAAAAGTAGCTGCCACACGTTTCCCTATATTAGCTGGTGGTAACATTAATCGCAAAACGGCTAAATTTGTTGATGACATAATTTATAACAATCTAAAGTATTTTTCATAAGCATGGCGACAGTCATAGGACCGACTCCTCCTGGAACGGGCGTAATAGCGGATACGTAGCCTTGCAGGTTATCTATATTTGCATCTCCTTGGAGTACATATCCTTTTGCATTATTAGCAGGTACACGTGTAATTCCTACGTCAATAACAATAGCACCTTTTTTGATAAATGCTTGGTCAAAAAAATGCGGACGTCCACATGCTAAAACTAAAATATCTGCTTGTTGAGTTATTTTTTCTAAATTTTCAGAATATGAATGGCAAACAGTAACAGTGGCGTTACCGTAAGAATTATTTTTTAAAAAAAGGGCTGCCAATGGTTTTCCAACAATCAAGCTTCGATTAACGATAACCACATGTTTACCTTGAACAGGAATTTTATAAAATTTTAGTATTTCAATGATTCCTGCAGGGGTACATGGAATAATACCGTTTCTGTTTTGTTGTAAGTAACCACTATTTAAAGCACAGAAGCCATCTACATCTTTTTGTGGAGCAATATGTCCAACAACTTTTACAAAATCCCTATTATTGGGTAAAGGTGCTTGAACTAAAATACCATCAACGGAATTATCTCTGTTTAAATGGTCAATTTCTTGAATAAGATCAGTTTCAGTTGTGTTTGCTATATCAAATAATTTAACAATACTTTTTATTCCGCAAAATTCTGCTTTTTGTGTTTTTTTATTTACATAGGATATGGATGCTCCATCATTACCTACACGAATAAATACAACACAAGGAGGGCGATTTTTCAACATAGCAACTTCTTGTTTTACATGTTGAAGAATGTTTTGTGCAACAACTTCCCCTAATAAAAATTTTGTTTTATAATTGCTCACTAACATCGGTTACAGAAATAACAAGATAGGGTTCTTTATTAATGTATTGAGGTATTCCTTTAATATGTACTTTTTTATTTAAAAAAGCTTTAAAAATTTCTGGCATACGTAACTTTTCATTGGAATCTAAAAAAGCAATACAGTTTTTATCTTTTACTAAACAATATTGATAAGGTAATGATAAGGATTTAAAAAATCCAATTTTTTCAATTATTCCGTCAAAAATACGAGTTGCTTTTACATTTTCATTTACATCTTTTGCTTTTACTGCCTGTTCTATGGCACAAAAAGATACATTAAAGAATAAAGTTATGATAAATAAAATTCGTAATATCATCTTTTTTCAAAAATTTGTTTAATTTCTTTTATACTTAATCGGCGAGATTGTCCTGGCATTAGCTTTTTATCAAGTATGAGAGAGCCAATTCGCCAACGTTTTAATTTTAAAACTTCATAACCAAAGGATAATAACAAGCGTCGAATTTCACGTTTTTTCCCTTGCTGAAGCGTTACATCAATTTTATGAGAGTTAACACTTTTTACTTCTTTAAATTTTAAAAATTCTCCCTGGCATTCCCTTCCAAGCTTTAATTGAGTAATTAAGGAAGGATCTAAGGGTTTGTCTAAGTGAACGCGATAAGTTTTTGTAATGCAGGCTGATGGATGGGCAACTTTATTAGCAAAATCTCCATCGTTAGTTAATAAAAGTAGACCTTCACTATCTTTGTCTAATCGGCCAATAAAAACCCATTTTTGCCGACGTAAAACATTGGGAACATAAGGCAATAGTGTATTTTTAGCAAAAGGATCTTCGTGAGTGCAAGTTACTCCTTTAGGTTTGAATAGCATCCAAACTTCTTGTGAAAATTGCATCTGTAATAATTGTGGGGATATTTTTTTATGACCTACAACCAAAGTATCTTTATTGCAATCTACCTTACATCCTAGTTGCGCAACATCACCATTTACACAAACAACACCATCGGTAATCATTTCTTCTGCGTGTCGACGAGAAATACCATAGATACGTGCAAGGACTTTTTGTAATCGTTCTTCCATTATTAATTATTCAAAAAGATCTTAACTTTTTTGGCAATATTATTTATAAAAAAAGCAAGAAAATTAACTTTTAGTTTTGAGTAGTATATCGTATAATTGTTGCCAGCGATCTTTACGTAAACTGTCTTGAGAATTTGTAAACAACCTGTTAAATAATTCAGCTTTACTTTTTTGTAGTTTTTCAATATTTGCTTCTATCGAATTTTTAGTGAGCAGTCGATATACAGAAAGTTCTTTTTGTTGGCCCAATCGATGAGCACGGGCAATGGCTTGTTTTTCGACTGCAGGATTCCACCATGGGTCTAAGATAAACAATGTGTCAGCTGTATGTAGCGTTATACCGGTTCCTCCTGCCTTTAGGCTAACTAAGAATGCAGATTTAGTTTTGGTTCTCTGAAAATGCTTTATCATAGTTCGGCGTTGATAGGGTAAGGTTTGGCCAGTTAACAGATAAGTCTCCTGAAATAAAACGTCTATGTGTGGTTTTAAGCGTAACAATAATGATTTAAATTGACTAAAAATAATAATTTTAGAATCTTCTTTTAAAGTTTTTAACTTATCTAAAAGCCACGTAATTTTTCCGCTAGTTTTTATAGAGGTTTGGTTATAACCTGGGAGTAAGCCTGGGTCGCAAGAGATTTGACGCAATCTTAAAATTAAAGCTAATAATTGCATCCATTGCCCTGTTTTTACATTAGATCGGGTTGCTAAAATTTGATTGTATAAGGCCTGTTGCTCTTGACTCATGGGGCAATAAACAATAAATTCATTTTTATTTGGTAATTCTTGTAGAACTTCTTTTTGTGTTCTACGTAAGATAAAAGGGGAGATTTGTGTTTTTAGTAAATGGTAATTTTTTTCATCTTGTACGAATTTATGAAATTCTTTAAAATTTCCTAAAAGGCCAGGCATTAAAAAATGAAATATAGTCCACACATCTGTTAAGTTATTTTCAAGTGGTGTGCCAGTTGCTGCAATACGATACTGTGCTTTAAGGTTAAAGCATGCATAGGCTGTTTTCGATTTGGGATTTTTTATAAATTGAGCTTCATCAAGAATGACACAACAGAAATTTAACTTTTTTAAAGACTGAATATTAGCTAGCAATTGTGAGTAACTTGCAATAAAAACTTTTGTACCCGAGGTATAATTTTTTAACGAATCTTTATTTAAAATAGAAATGTTTAATGAAGGAAAGCATGCTTCACATTCATTTTGCCATGCCCCTATGACACTTGCAGGACAAACGATAATAGAAGGTCTTTCATCTGTTTTTATTAGAAGTGTCAATAGAGTTAGGAGTTGTCGTGTTTTACCTAATCCCATTTCATCTGCGAGTAAGGGACAGAAGTGATTTTCTAACGTATTTTTGAGCCAATAAACACCTTGTTTTTGATAAAGTCTTAAATTTTTGAATATGGCTTCTTCATCTTGAATGAATTGGTCTTTTGATGATGGATGAATTAGATTTAAAATTGCATTTTTATCAATATTAGGGTTAAAAATTGATAAAGCTAAATACGACGGAAGTTCGTTGTTATTGAAGCGATTTTTCCAGTCATTTATTCGTTTTAACCATGAAAGTGTTTTTTCTTGCCAATGAATTAAGCCGTATTTTTCAGACCAATATAAACGATTTTTATTTTTTAAGGATTGTTCAACTAAATCGTTATTTAATTCAAATTTTCCTAAGAAAAATTTTTGTTGTAAGTGGCCGGATAAATCTCCTTTTACCTCCACATCAACAGCTTCGTTTTTATGGCCGAGAATTTTTATGCAATCAGGATATTCAACAAAATATTTTTGAGCTAATTTTGGTAATAACTCTGTAGCAAAGTTTTCAAAACGTTCTATGTCTAAAGATAATAATCCATCTTTGTTCCATTTAAAACCGTACTTTTGAGTTTGCAGTATAAGATTTAATAAATGTTCACGTTCTGAAGGTTTTATAATTTGATTTAAAGATGTTAATTTTTCAAATCCATTTTCCCGTTTGAAGAAAATTTCTAGAAAAATTCCTTGATCAATTTTTGAAAATATTAATTTTACTT